>NZ_SMMD01000820.1 GCF_009711475.1 Fulvivirga aurantia | reverse complement strand
CGTCCTAACCCCTAGACGAACGGGCCGTTTTGATTAACGAGTTGCAAATATATATGGTGAAATATTAATTGCAAAACTTGACCTGAAAATTTTTTAAAAAAATCTTCATTTCTATCCAGCCCCACTTAAATGGCATTAGATAATTGGTTTTACCTAGCAACTCATGTAAATTTGGCGCTCTAAAATTAACTATATAATCTTTAACACCTCACAACAATGACTAAAGTAGCAATAAATGGTTTCGGTCGTATCGGCCGCCTTGCTTTCAAAGCTTTATTGGCAAAAGACAATATCGAAGTAGTAGCCATCAACGACTTGACAGACACAGCCACATTGGCTCACCTGCTTAAGTACGACTCTATACATGGAAAGTTTGACGGTACTGTTGAGTTCACTGAAGATTCTTTTACCGTAAACGGAAAGACTATAAAAGTAACTGCAGAGCGTAATCCTGAAGAATTACCTTGGGGCGACCTTGGTGTTGATATCGTACTCGAGTCTACTGGTAGATTTGTTGATGAAGAAGGTTCTAAGAAACATATAAAAGCTGGCGCTAAAAAAGTAGTTATCTCTGCTCCTGCCAAAGGCAATATCCCTACAGTAGTATTAGGTGTAAATGATGATATACTTACAGGAAGTGAAGAAGTAATGTCTAACGCTTCTTGTACTACAAACTGCCTGGCACCTGTAGCTAAAGTATTACACGATAACTTTGGCCTTGAGAAAGGTTTCATCACAACAATCCACGCATACACTGCTGACCAAAACCTTCAGGACGGTCCTCATAAGGACTTAAGAAGAGCAAGAGCTGCTGCCATCAACATGGTACCAACATCTACTGGTGCTGCTAAAGCTGTTGGTTTGGTTTTACCTGATCTTAATGGGAAATTAGATGGTAACGCAGTGCGTGTACCAACCCCAACCGGCTCTCTTACTGACTTGGTTTGTACTTTAAGCAAAGAAGTTACTGCTGAAGAAATCAATGCGGCAATGAAAGCAGCCGCTGAAGGCCCAATGAAGGGAATTCTTAAATACACTGAAGATCCAATTGTTTCTTCTGATATCGTTGGAGATTCTCACTCATCAATTTTTGATGCTGGTATGACTTCTGCTAATGGTAATTTGGTAAAAGTTGTAAGCTGGTACGACAATGAGGCTGGTTACTCAAACAGAGTAGCTGACTTAATCGCTAAGATTGCTTAATTACGCAATACAGTTTAAACAAGAAAGGCTACCCGATTGGGTAGCCTTTCTTATTTATAACTAATCTGAAACTAGTCTTCAGATAGCAAAGCCATTTGTTCGTCAGAGGCATTTAGGTTGTGATATACTTTTTGCACGTCATCATCATCCTCTAAAATATCTATTAACTTCATCACCTGTTGAAATTCTTCGTCAGCGAGGTCTACCATCATGGTTGGTATGCGCTGAAGCTCGGCAGATTCTACCTCCATGCCCAACTCATCCAGTTTGGTCTGCATATTACCAAAATCTTCCATGGCCGTGGTTATGTGTAGGTAATCTTCATTGAACTCAAGCTCCTCAGCCCCACCATCAATCAAATCAAGTTCTATTTCGTCTTCGCTGTAACCTTCTTCCAGCTTTACCAGAAATATGCCTTTTCGATCAAACATATAGTCAACAGATCCATTTACACCCAGGCTACCCCCATTTTTAGAAAAAGTGGCTCTTACACTGGCTACTGTTCTATTTAAATTATCTGTAGCGCACTCTACAAAAACAGCTACACCATGTGGCCCATAACCTTCGTATGTGGGCTCAAAATACTCTACAGACTCTGAGCCAGTTGCTTTTTTTATAGCGCGCTCAATATTGTCTTTGGGCATATTCTGCCCCTTGGCATTTTGCACTGCCAGCCTAAGTCTCGGGTTAGTCTCTACATCTCCCCCTCCTTCACGCGCTGCTACAGAGATCTCCTTTATGAGTTTAGTAAAAATTTTTCCTCGTTTCTTATCCTGGGCTCCTTTTCTATGTTTAATGTTGGCCCACTTGCTATGTCCTGCCATCTTGCTTAGAAATTTAAATAGTGCTTAGATACAAAAATAATTATTTTTTAGAGGAGAGCTGGTGCTTATACCAAATATTAAGAACTACCCCTAGTAGCACCACCGTCATACCAATATAAGTCATAAAGTTGAAGGTCTCATCGAAGAACACCCAGCCAAAACCAAGCGCATAGATAATGCCGAGGTACTTAAGGCTTGCCACTTTAGAAAGCTCTTCAGACTGGTACGCCTTGGTCATAAAATATTGTGCAATCTGTGTGAAAATACCAATAAGAAGAAGCAGACACCACTGCCACCAACCCTCCGGATGCACCCAGTTAAAAGCTGAGTAAATACCTGTGATGGGTAGTGTCACTAAAGGAAAGTAAAACACAATAACCAAAGGATGCTCAGTATGATTGAGTTTTCTGATAAAATTATAGGCCAACCCTGAAAAGAAGGCGGAAACAACTCCAATGACGAGGTAGAAAGTTGTGATTCGCGGATCGAAGCCTTGCACCATCACGACCCCGGCAAAGGCCAGTAGAAAAAACAACCACTGCAATGGCTTTACTTTTTCCTTTACAATAAACACACCTAATATGGAGGTGAAAATTGGTGACAAGAACTGTATGGTAACGGCACTTGCCAAGGGTATTACCTGCAAAGTGGTAAAATATAAAATCAGCGCAACGGCCCCGCTTAAACCTCGGGATAGTAGTATTTTTTTATTCTTACCCCAAACACTCACCTTTTGGTGTGCCAGAAAAATATAGCTTAAAACGAAGGAAACGATAGATCTAAAGAACACAATTTCTACCGCAGGGATATTTGGCACCATTTTCACAAAGACATTCATCAGAGCGAAAAAGAATGTAGCCAACAGCATGTACTTCACCCCCTTCGAAAACATTTCGCAAATAACTACTAAAAGACTGAGAAAGGAAAATTATATTTGAAACGACTCTTTAATAGACATTTTTTAATCAACACTGCCGGCATGTATCCTATTCTTTTTGAGATACCCCTTCCTGAATTTCTTCATGGCTTCCTTGGCGAATCGTTCACAGCCTATTCTTATGGTTTTTTTATAGTGATTGGCGCCCTTCTTGGCGTAACCTATGTGGCTGTACAATCGAGAAAAAAGTTTGACCTGTCATTGGACAAGGTCAATAGCCTGTTCTTATTGCTCTTACTAGCTGCTTTTGTAGGCGGTAAGGTTTTTCTTTATTTCGAAAACCCAGCCTATTACAATAATAATATGGCCAATCTTTTAAGTGGTAAAGGCTTTGTCTTTTATGGTTCATTACTATTCTGCATTCCTTCCATGCTCCTGTTTTTCAGGTATCACAAACTGACAACCCTCCCAATGTTGGATATTATGGCTGTCACCACTTGTATTGTGCATGCTTTTGGTAGGCTTGGTTGTTTTATGGCAGGCTGCTGTCATGGTATTGAGTGGCATGGCCCATTGGCAGTAGTTTTCACCAATGAAGAGTGTCTGGCTCCGACCAACATCCCTTTACATCCCACCCAACTCTACAGCATCGGGTTGATCTCAGTCATTTTAGTAACGCTTCTTGTAATTAAGAAAAATAAGCAATTTGAAGGGCAGTTATTCTTGCTTTACCTCATGTTTTATTCTGTAGGTCGCTCTATCATAGAGATCTTCAGAGGTGATGTAAGTCGTGGCTATGTCATTGATGGTTGGCTCTCTCACTCACAATTCATTTCCTTAATAATCTTATCAATCACCATTTATTTCTATATAAAACTCAAAAAAAGAGTAGGCGTGACCTCCAAATAGCATTTAAAATCGTTATTTTTAATAATGCTTAATTACTACCAAATATTGGGCATATCCAAAAGTGCCACCCACTCAGAAATAAAATCTGCCTTCAAGCGGCTGGCTCTAAAATATCACCCTGACAAGAACCCTGAGAATACTGCAGCCGAAGAGTACTTCAAACAGGTAAATGAAGCCTATCAAATTCTTTCGGATGAAGACAAACGCAAGCGTTACGATTTTTTACTCAGCTATAGTAGTGCGCAAAGTACAACCACTTTTACCCAACATAGGCCAGCTCGACCGGGTCAGCCAAAAAAAGAAAAATCTGTTTATGACAGATACGGGGCATATAATTGGCGAACGGCTCCGAAATATAAAGAAGCTCCAACCTACAAAGTAGATAAAAACTACTTTAAAATACAGGTGATCACTCTTGGTGCTATGATCCTGCTCAGTGTAGCTATCATTGCCATGAATAAGTTTTGGGCCCATATGGAAGATCAGAAGAAACTGAAAATCGCCCAGCAAAATGAAGCCGCACTAAATGAAGCGCAACAATTATTTGATGAAGGCAAGTATAGATTAGCCATCGACCAGATCATACAACTCGATCAGAAAAATCCATTTGAGAGTACCTTCTATAACGAAAAAGAAAGGATGATCACGACTCTCTGGAATAGTGCATCGTCAAGTTACCAGCAGGCGTTGTATGAAGATGCCATTACCAAACTGGAGGTGGTAAAAGACTACGAGCGGCCTATGAAGCTCAAAACCTGGAATATGCTGGCAGAGGCTTATTATCGATTGGCTGACTACGAAAAAGCGCTTATGGCCCTTGACCGGGTGTTTGAAAGAGACAAAAATAATATGCGGCTTGTGGTAAGAATGGCCAGAATTTATAATAAAAATCTAAACAACCCTGAAAAAGCCTTAGTCTATTATGACGAAGCGAAATTACTCTTCAAAGAACTGCAAAGTTCTACCTATGGTGAGGCGTTTGAACTGATAGTAAAGCCAAATAGCCTACCTGACTTTTATCATGAACTTTTTCAGGAGAGAGCCCGCCTCAATTTAAAAACCAGAAACTACGAAGAGGCTATGACCGATTATAACTGGGCTATCTTTTTGCGACCTGCCATTGCAGAAAATTATTTCATGAGAGCCTCATGCAAACGCAACCTGGGCCTGAACGAGCGAGCGTGTCTGGATTGGCAACGTGCCTTGGAGAGAGGCCACCTTCAAAGTCGATCAGAACTAAATAAATACTGTCAATAGCTGTAATTATCATTTCAATTTGTTATAATTAAAATTCGATATAACTAATTATAGACAATGAATCTTGGCGAAGCAGAATTAACATCAATTAAGCAGAGTTATTTTAATATTTTATCTCTTTTTTTGGGCGAAGAGAGTGTGCAAAGTAAGTATGTAGCCTGCTTGTTAAAGTGGAGTGCTCAACTCAACCTTTCTCAAGATGACCTTCACCATATTGAAGATAATTTCGATAAACTCGAATTTGTCATACCAGAATCCCGGGTCGACCGAATGGAGGCTATTTACCACCTGGTACATATGATTTATTTAGATAATGTAGTAGAAGATATAGAACTCGAAGTAGCAGGCATCTATGCCGCAAAATTAGGTTTTAGAAGCTACATTGTAGGAGAACTATTCAAAGCCATAGCCACAGCCCCATTTGATGGCAAATCAACCTCTGAAGTAAGAAAAGAAGTGGAAGAGTTTCTAGAAATGTACGGAGAAAATTAAGTCATCATTTACTCTTCTGGCATTACAAACCATAAAATAAGATAAATCAACAGTCCAGGAAACGCTGCACTAAAAACTGAAATCAAAATATAAACCAATCTGGTTTTATCTATTTCCCATCCGAAGTATTGTGCCAGTCCGGCACACACACCTGCAATTACTTTATACCTCCTCGACCTTGTGAGTCGTCTTCTATATTGCATAACTTTTAGTAATATGTATTAAATTCAGGCAATTTAAATGCTATGAGCGACCTTTCAAAACCAAAACAAAAAGCTGTACTAATAAGCACAATTCTGGCGTCAAGTATGGCCTTCATAGACTCTACTGCACTAAATGTGGCCTTACCTGCGCTTCAACAAGACCTAAACATCAGCGGGTCAGAGTTATTATGGATTGTCAACGGCTACGCTTTATTTCTATCTGCTTTGCTACTCGTTGGAGGCTCAATAGGCGATATTTTTGGTAGAAAACGGGTATTTGGAGTTGGCATACTGTTTTTTACTATGTCCTCTATTGTCTGTGGAGTTTCTACAAGCCCGATGATGCTAATTATTTCCCGATGTGTGCAGGGTGTAGGCGGAGCCCTCATGGTACCTGGCAGTTTATCATTAATTACGGCCTTATTCCCTCAAAATAAAAGAGGCTGGGCCATAGGCACATGGTCGATGTTTAGTGCCATGACAACAGTATTTGGCCCGGCACTGGGAGGTTGGCTGGCTGGTATGGGGTTATGGAGGGTCGTATTCTTCATCAACGTGCCATTAGCTCTTATTTCACTCTACTTTCTCTACAAAATACCAGAGTCTAAAGAATTATCTGCCAAGAAAATAGACGTACTGGGTGCTGTTCTCGCCACACTTTCATTGGGTGGCTTGACTTATGGCTTTATTGAAGCACCCAACTACGGATTCGATAGCTCAAGGATTGCCATTTCACTTGCAGGAGGCTTACTATGTTTGATCCTATTTATTATCCATGAGAAAAGGTCGAGTCACCCCATGATGCCTCTTTCTTTATTCCAATCAAAAATTTTTAGCAGCACTAATATAATAACACTGTTTGTCTATGGTGCACTCGGTGGGTTTCTGTTCTTCTTTCCTCTTAATTTAATACAGGTACAGGGCTACCCTGCAGAAATTGCAGGTTTAACGATGCTGCCCTTTGGCTTACTTATAGCCTTTATGTCAAGGTGGTCAGGCGCCTGGGCTGACCGAGTTGGCGTAAGGCCTCCATTAATTATTGGGCCTGCACTTACCGCCATAGGGTTCTACTTATTTAGCATACCAGATCTTACAACCGGGCCTTCGGAGTTTTGGTCGACTTACCTACCCGCAATCATTGTATTAGGTGTAGGCATGGGTATAACAGTCGCCCCACTTACCACAGCTGTAATGGGAGCAGTACCTCAAAAAAATACCGGCACTGCCTCCGGAGTAAACAATACCATCTCAAGAACCGCAGGTGTGCTTGCCATCGCGGTAATTGGTGCTTTTGCACTTATCTCTTTCGAAAATTCTTTAAAAGAACGAACCCAATCCCTAAACCTTTCCGCAGAAGTAACACAGGCTTTGGAGAGAGAAATCCCAAAACTGGCAGAAGCTAAGCCACCGAAAGCTGCCACTGCGGTTAATCAGCAGAAAATTGAGGCCGCAATTGATTACGCTTTCATAGATTCCTTTAAGCAGTCGGCACTAATCGCTACTATTTTAGCCGGGCTTAGCGTTTTTATTGCATATTTTTCTATAAAACGATAAAAATTGGTACAATTTAGGTTACTTAGAAAAGGGTTATATAATTTACCCTGTAGAAACACTAAAGACCATTACATTATGACGGCTTCCATTGTATGAGAGGCCTGATTACTTAACTTTGTAGTTATGCTTTCCGGAAGATCACTACGGATATACACTATTGGCATCTTACTCACGATGCTTCTTATGGCCTCGTGCTCATCAAATAACCGCTTTAGGTCAAAGCATTCGCAGAATTTTTTCTCTTACAATTATAAAGGCAAGCTGCGCACTGCCAAAAAGCAGTGTGACCGTCTGGTTAAACGCAAAGCCAGAAAAAGTAAAAAGAAGCCTACATTCTTTTGGCAAAGCACACCTAAGGCCTCTTCTAAATCATCTTCTACTGCCCTGGCAGAGGTTGACCCAAATGATACGCCCCCGCCAAAGCCTAAGCCACAACCTAAACCAAAGCCAGCACCTGCTCCTGAAAAAACAACAGAGGAGAAATTTGAAGACCTGACCATAGAGGAGAAGCACGACATTGAGGATGATGTACTGAAAAAAAATAACATACCTCCCCCATCAAGCGAGGATCACGAGCGTATAAGAGAAGAAGTAGCCGATAGAATAGCCAATGAGAATTTCCCACAAGAGCTGGAACCTTTGTATTTTCTATACGATGATGACGAATTCTCCGTGGTTGATATGGAACCGTTCTTAATCGCTGTAGAGTACGCGCTGCAAGGTCGCATGTTACTTATTGAAGGGCACACCGATGCCAGCGGAGGTGACTCCTATAATGTGCAGCTCTCGATTCAGAGAGTAGAGAAAATAAGGCAACTTATGCTTGATATGGGTGTACCAGACGACAGGATATCTGTAATTGGCTATGGAGAAGAAAAAGCAGATAGTACCAGCAAAACCAAAGAGGAAAGAGAAATGGACCGTAGGGTCGATTTTAAAGTTTTCTAATTGAGAAAAATGCTTTATTGCTAGATTTGCAGCATGCAATTTAGTCACGATACATTTCTTAAAAATATAGCCCAAACCACAGGCTCTCCATTTCTTATTAATATAGAAAAAGCGGAAGGCATTTATTTATACTCACCAGAAGGTAAGCGCTATATGGATCTTATCTCAGGTATAGCCGTCAGTAATTTGGGGCATAAGCACCCGAGGGTAATTGAAGCCGTTAAAAAACAGGTAGATAGTCATATGCATGTGATGGTGTATGGTGAGTTTGTACAATCTTCTCCTAACCAACTGGCAGAAAAGCTGGTCTCTCTCCTACCTCCTCAACTCAACTGTTGCTACTTTACCAATAGCGGTACTGAGGCCAATGAAGGAGCCCTGAAATTAGCCAAAAGATACACGGGCAGAACTGAAATTGTATCATTTAGAGGTGCCTATCATGGCAGTACTCACGGTTCCTTAAGCGTTTCTGGCAATGAGGTAAAAAAGCAAGCATTTAGACCTTTGCTGCCAGATGTACGATTTATCAACTTTAATCATCATGCAGATCTTGATCAAATTACTGATCGCACGGCCTGTGTAATTTTTGAGCCAATACAAGGAGATGCCGGTGTAAGGATAGCAACACAGAAATACCTTGAGGCCCTGAGAAAAAAATGTGATGATACCGGTGCATTATTAATCTTTGATGAAATACAAACTGGTGTAGGTAGAACAGGTAAAATGTTTGCCTTTGAGCACTATAATGTAGTACCTGATATTTTGACTTCTGCGAAGGCACTTGGTGGCGGCTTACCTATAGGCACCTTTATTTCATCTTACGAAATCATGCAAACTCTTACGCATGAACCTATGTTGGGCCATATCACCACCTTTGGAGGAAACCCTGTTTCATGTGCAGCAGCTCACGCTACCCTGTCAGTAATTGAAGATGAAGGACTGCTTAGTAAGGTTGAGCCAAAAGGAGAGTTATTTGAATCTTTACTCAGCCACCCTAAAGTGAAAGAAATAAGAAGAAAAGGCTTAATGTTTGCGATTGAATTTGAAACTGATGAGGAGGTTTATAAAATTGTAAAATATTGCCTTGATCATGGACTGATCTGCTTTTGGTTTCTTTCCTGCCCAAATAGTTTTAGAATAGCTCCTCCTTTGACGATTACCGAAGAAGAAATAAAAGAGGCTTGCAAGACCATTCAAGAGGCTTTTGATCACCTTTAAGCAGTAAGATCAGAGCGATCGCGAAAAAATA
>NZ_SMMD01000702.1 GCF_009711475.1 Fulvivirga aurantia | reverse complement strand
ACAAACCAACTAATTGACAATGAAAAATTTCAAACCAACTGCGATGCTCCAGGCGAGCTTATCATTTTTTGCACTTGTTTTTATATCAGCCGTATTTATAGGTTGTGGTAGTGACGATGGAGGTGATGACCCTCAACCGGATGTATGTGCGGGTGTTACCATTTCATTCGACCTTGAGCAAACAAGTTGTGACGAGATCACCGTTCAAAATATTACCGGTGGTGAAGGTGCTTACGAGTTTTCTATAGATGGTACTACCTTCCAATCAGCAGCTGAATTCTCTGGTGTAGCTAGCGGAGCTAACACAATTACTGCAAGAGACGCAAATGGTTGCGAAGCTACCAAAAGCATTACTATCGCTGAAGAGTTATCACTTACAGCTACTGCAGATGCCTATACAATCACCGTAGAAGCAGCAGGTGGCGTTGGTCCTTTCCAGTATTCAATTGATAATAAAACGACTTTCCAAACAGAAACAACTTTTGAAGTTGAAGAAGAAAAAGATTATACCATAGTAGTAAAAGACGAAAATGGCTGTGAGGCAACTGTTACAGTTACTGCTGATGAAGTAACCACTACAACTGATTCTAGAGATGGCCAGACGTATAAAGTAGTCAAAATCGGGACTCAAATCTGGTTTGCTGAGAACTTCAATTTAGATACCAATACTTCAGACTCTACCTCTTCATACTATTATGAAAATGACAAAGACACTTACGAAGAGCAATATGGTAGATTATATACCTGGTATGTAGCCAAAGAAATTGCACCAGAGGGGTGGGAATTACCGTCAGTAGAGCAATGGGAAGCTTTGGAAAATTTTGTAGGAACTGATCCAGCTACGAAATTAAAAGTAGGCGGAACTAGTGGTTTTGAAGCTAAAGCTGCAGGAATAAGAGGCGTAGCTACTGGAGAATTTAATAACGCGGGGAAGAGAGGGTATTTTTGGTTAGCACCTGAATCTGATGTAGCACCAGGTGAGGCTTATTTAGTTTATATTGATGTAGAAACCGATGTTATAATTGATGGAGATACTGATAAGTTAAATAATCTCAGTGTACGCTTTATTAAGAAATAGAATATAAAATGATACGATACCTCAGGATTATTATTTTAGGTGGAATGATCTTAACATTCCACCTTACTCATGCTCAACCAACAATTTCTTCTACATTACCTTCAGGAGGGGGTGTTAGTCTAAGGTTAGATGAAATTACGATTAATTTTTCAGAGGCAATTCAGGAGCCTGCAGCAGGCTCTATTACCATAGAACCAGCTTTATCATTTTCATCAAGTTTTGATGATACGATTGACCCAAAAAAACTTACATTAACCATAAATGAAACACTGAGTCCTGGAATACCTTACAGAATTACCATAACAGGTGTTGCAGGTACAGCTGACCCTACGAATACTGCTACTCGTAGCTTTACAATTGAAACTGGCTCAGGGGTTATAGTTAACAACGACCTGACCAGTGATATTTGTACTGATGGCTCTACTTTCACAATCAATGCTATAGTCATTGATGAAGGCATGCAGGATAATTTTTATACCACTGCAGCATCAGGCAATACCCATAGCTTATTACTAGAGATTTCTGACGGCTTTGAATTTGTATCTGAAGGTAGTATTTCATTAGAAACTGATACAGATATACGTACTGAAAGTATTTCTATTCTTAATGATAGCATGGTTCAGGTAGCATATAAATTATGCTCTCTGACGTCATGCGGAACAGGAACTATCTACACTGATTATGTTGATAGGATAACGCTATCCGGCCTCCAAGCGAGGGTTACTGATCCCAGCATGGTTAACCCTACAAGTACCTATGAGATTATAAGGGTAGATAATACAACTGGTAGTAACAACGATGCAGAAATGCCTGGATTGCCGGGTGGTTCAGTTTTCGCTCGGTTACAAATAACTAATGGTGCCGCACATGCATTTTTTGATACTGATGGAAATACGGTGCCTGATGATGGTTCAGTCACAACTTTTTGTGAGGAATCTAATTTAGTGATTAATGTTTTACAACAAGATGGATCTGCAATAGCTGCTGGCAGCACGGTCAACTTTTTTGTTGAAGGCAAGCCAGTTACAAATAGCGAGTTTGATATATCAGGTGCAGAAATTACTATAGATGATGCGAAAGCACAGGCATTTATTAATGCTCATGCTGATGTTAGTGATTACCCTTTGTCAATAGCCGCCAGTGTAACTCCTGCTGATGGAAGCTGCTCAGGAATAGCAACTTCCGTTGAAGTGGGTGTTGATGAGGCCGCTGGCACAGTTGAAGTAAGTCTTTCACCGGAGATCGAAAATAAGGTCGTGCCTGGTGTTGGATTACAGCCAGAAGTTATCGTTAACCCACTACAAGGGTTACTATCGATTAGAAAAGATAGTTCACTTATAGCCTCGTTAGAAAACTATGACAGCAACGTTGATCCCTATGCAATTGATATAGATAATTTGGCAAGTAGTAGCAGAAATGTTAGGATTGATATTACATACACTGCATTTAATCAATCTGGATGTATAATTGGCAGTGAACCATTGTCATTTGAAATACAAAAAAAACCAAGAAGTAAAGTAGAGCTGGATATTGAGCCTACTTACTGTTCAGACGAAAATGATGTGGTTGAAATTGCGTTTGCTCCGGATGATCTGGAAAGTGATGCTACAATGGAGGACTTCCAAATAAGTGGTTATGGAATTAGTGGTAGTACATCACCAACCTATAATCCCCAAGTAGGAAATGACCAGACAGGGTATACTTTTACTGTGGACGATGCTCGTCAGGCTGCCGCCAGCCAAGGTGCAGATAGCAGTATAATTGCTCTATCTTATGTTGAAATAAGGACTATCGATGTTATAGAGACAGTATGTCGTCTAGAGCCTGAAGAATATCAGGTTGAAGTATGCGATGATGTTTATGGTTGTCGTGATTGTCGTCCAGGTGAGCCATGTTATGATCCATTCGATCCGTGTGATCCACGTGATCCAGGAAGTATTTGCTATGATCCGTGTCTAACAGCTGCCGGACCATGCTTTACACCTCTTACTGCTGAAGATATTCAGGCAAAAAGGGACTCGTTAAATGTACTTAGAAACCAAAGGAAGGCAATGGCTAGTGAATCACGCACATTGTCTGGATGTGGCCCGTGTGGTCCTAATCAGACTTGTGAAGTGATAGGAGAAAATTGCCGAACAGAAACCCGAATTAGATATATCCAGGTTTGTGAACCAGACGTAGTGGGGACCAAACAAGATACTGTCAATATTGATAAGAATTATCTTATAAGATATCTCCAGGTTCCAGAGCTTACATTTCTCACCGCCACGCGACAAGAGTTAGATACAGTGTTTTGTGAAAATGAAGGAACGATTTACCTACTTGGCGGGCCAGGCAATACTTTTGAAGGTAAAAGCTTCTCAATTTTTGATGGAAATACAGTTAGAGCAGTAGATAATTATAGTTTTACTGTTGGAGAAGGCAATTTACTTGCAAGAGATGAAGTTTATCAACTAATTTATAGCTATAATCCATTAGGTGGATGCTCCACTGTCGATACATTAGACTTTCGAGTAGTTCCGGTGCCAGATTCTATAGAATTTAGTGCAGATCTGCCTGAGGTAAATGATATTCCAACCTTTAGGTATTGTATCGGTGATGATCTCGACAGTTTAAATCTACCACAGCCTAACGATATAGATTTAGTTTGGCGTGATGATAGAGGCTTTGCTATTGCTGAAGGAAGTAAATTTTTACCACCAGTTTCTACCGATCAGGCACAATTAAAGAGGTTTACAGTTGAGCGGAAACATATTTATGCAGGGTGCGCGAGTTCTGTATCAGAATTTTACGTCCAAGTCGGGGAAACACCTGTATCTGATTATGCCTTTGATACATCATGTGGTAATTTGGCCAGTTTTGAAGCCATGGTTACACATGCCGGTGTAGCAGATGAAAATGATACGATACAGTCATTTTATTGGAATTTCAACGATGGGGCCGGTTACCAGCCTACCATTGATAATGCGATAGCAAATAACTTTAGCGCGGCAGGTGTTTATGATGTGTCCATGGTAGTAGAAACATCTATTGGTTGCACAGACACTTTAAGTAAAAAGGTGACTGTCTTTGATCAAGCGGTGAGCGATCCTGTATCTGGTCGTTATTCTGAAGATTTCAACAATGGTGCAGGCGGTTGGTTTGCCACTAGCGAAAACGATAATTATAATGGTGCTGCTAAAAATAGTAGTTGGAGAATAACAAACGTTTTTGGACAACCTGCATGGTCAACAGCTAACGATACCGAAGGCAAGTTTAATAACAACGAATATAGTTGGGTAGAAAGCCCATGCTTTAACCTTGACCAATGGACTGATCCTCTCTTTGAGATGCAAGTAAGATATAATACCCAATCTATCGAAGGTGCAGTATTGCAATATCAAATCCAGGATGGTCTTTCAGATTGGCAACCTTTAGGGGAAGCAGATCAGGGCCTAAATTGGTATAATAGTAAAAGTATATCTGCCAGTCCGGGTGGTTCGATTACTGGTTGGTCGGGTGTATCAGATAGTACACAGTGGATAAACACAGCCTATAATTTGGCTGATGTAAAGCAAGCTGCTGCTGGTAATGAGGTGAGATTTAGAGTGGCGTTTGCCAGCTTAGATCAAGCCAACAGACCAACAAATTACACAGGTTTTTCATTTGATAATGTGAGCATAAAAAATAAAGACCGACAAGTATTGGTCGAGCATTTTACAAATGTTACTATGCCATCAGTTTCAAGTGAAAGAGCAAACGTAAGTGAGTTTGCTGTTCCTAAAAATGATGTGGTTTATATTCAGTATCATACCGAAGATGGAGAAGATCCATTTTACTACAACCCTTACTTCCCTAAGAATACAGCCAATGACCACCTTACACGTAGATATTTCTACGGTTTAGATGGGCCTGGGTACACGGTGTTAAACGGAAAGATGGTTGATACTACTGATTTTTCTGCGGGCTGGGTACAACAGCAATACAGCAGGGAGTCTTTGACGGCCTCTCCTTTTGAAATTGATATTCAATTTACAGAATCGGAAGAAGGTAAACTTGAAGTAAGTGCTTCTGCAACGCGTAATGACAACCCTCATCAATTATTAGATGAGTGGGAGGGTGACCTTACGCTGTCGCTTACTCTGGCAATTGTTGACAATGAGGTTGATTATCAGGGCGAGACTTTAAATAATGTATTTGTACAATATTTACCATTCCAGGGAGGTAAAGTACAAACCGGAGAATGGCGAGCCGGGTCGGCAACTACTCTCGAGCTTAATGATAGTTGGCAGGTGTGGGAAGATGCAGAAGCTGGTGAATACAGTGTAATTGCCATTGTGCAGCTGACACACGGAGTTGAAGAAAACCAATTTGGCTATCCTGTAAATGAAGTATTTCAGGTGTCTAAAAAGTCAGTTGATATGCCATTGAGACAAGGGGCTGTTACAAGCGTTGAAGATTTAGTTGACAGTGGAATTAAGGTTTTCCCGAATCCGGCTAATTCTAGCTTAAATGTAGTTCTGGAAAGAAATACCATGCAGGAAGATGTAGAATGGTTCCTTTATAGCATGCAGGGTAAAAGACTAGCTCAGGGCAGTATTTTAAGTGGAGAAAAGAAAGTGTCAATAGATATAAGAGATCACCAACAAGGCATTTATCTATTGCAACTCAACGCTCAGGACAAACAATACCAGCATAGAGTAACAATCATTAGATAACATTCTTAATTAACTTTAAATTGAAGCCTTCTAACCCTCACAGGATTAGGAGGCTTTTTTTATTATAAATCGTCATCCAGAGCGCTAGCGAAGAATCTTTTATCAATATTGACAGAAGATCCCTGCCTGCGCAGGGATGAC
>NZ_SMMD01000777.1 GCF_009711475.1 Fulvivirga aurantia | reverse complement strand
CATTGCAGATGTGAAGATGCTGGTTATAACCCTATTACCTCAGGAGTAATTAAGGGCGAATTTAAGGACGGTAAATGGCTATTATCTATCGAAGCTGAAGCGACCGGCACAGATACCGCACAGTCATATCAATTTACTTATAAGGGAGTAGCTGAGAAATTGTAACTCCATAATTATTAAATCATTAAGCTTTTCTTAGCCATGTAAGTTCTGGGTAAGAATCTACTTTTAATAACTCTCTCAATCTCATATATTAAGGAATTATTTCTAAACCTTAAACCAAACAAAAGATGAGAAAGTTAAACTTATGGGCAGCAGCTCTATTAGTGATTGGCCTTTGGTCTTGCGAGCAGCAAGAAGAGGCAATTCAACCTGAACCACAGGAAGTGTCACAAGACATTATCAACAGATTGAACGCTGCCGGATTCAACACAGTGGATTTTGACGTAAAACGCTACGAAGACAACTACTTTGTTGAAAGGGACATTGTTCTCACCAAAGATCAGATTATGAATCTGTCTGGACCAAATGGTGTACCAAGTGTCGAGCATTACAGCACCGACAATCTGGTAACTGCTACGCCACGTACGATCAGAGTGTATGTAAACATGCCTCAGAAGTACAAAGATGCAACTGATATCGCTATTGACAGATACAATGCCGAAGGCCTGCAACTGACCTTCCAGCAAGTATCAAGTTCTTCTAATGCTGATATCGTAATTAAAGCATCTCCCTGGTATTACAGATGGTTCGGCATCCTTGGTTCTGCAGGTTTTCCAACCGCTTCTGGAAACCCTCACAATGAGATTCTTATGACAAGAGGGTATTATGACAATGTGAGCAATATCAATGGTCTTGCAACTACTATTGCACACGAAATGGGACATTGCATCGGTTTCAGACACACAGACTATATGGACAGAAGCTATAGCTGTGGTGGAGCTCCTGATAATGAAGGCGCTAGTGATGTAGGTGCTAATCATATTGCCGGTACACCTACAGGCCCTGATGCTAACTCATGGATGCTTGCTTGCGGAAGCCCTGAAGGTGATAGACCTTTTACAAATAATGACAAAACCGCACTTAGCAATCTGTATTAATAAGTATTTATTTCTACCTAAACCTAAACCAAGAGGGCTGCATAATTGCAGCCCTCTTTTATTTCAATGTTACCACTTTGAAATTTTTAAAACCCTCCATCACAAGCTATTCCCACCAATGTAGTTTAGCAAGTCCCCTCTAAACAATTTCACGTTACTTTGACTTCTATTAAAGTAATCATGAAGACTTCTACAAAAATAACCATTGCCATTATTGTACTTATATGCCTTGGTTTTATCATAATTCCCCGATTAAATCTTGGTGAGGAAGAATCAGCTCCGACTCAAGATGAGCCTACCGAAAGTAAATTGACAGTTTCTGCCGTGGTAGTTAAAAACCGAGCACTAGACAATGACCTAAAAGTAACGGGTTCTCTGGTCGCCAACGAATCTGTAACCTTACGCTCTGAAGTATCCGGAATTGTTGATAAAATCTTGTTTAAAGAGGGGCAAAAAGTGAGAAAAGGACAGGTTTTGGTGCAACTCAATGATGATGAGCTACAGGCAGAATTAGAAAAACTGCAATTCACACAAAAGCTTAATGAAGATATAGAGTACAGACAGAAACAGCTGCTAGCCAAAGAAGCTATTAGTAAAGAGGAGTACGAAACAGCACTTACCACATTAAATACCTCTCGGGCTGAGATAAAGGTAAAGCGAGTACAAATTCAGCAACACAAGATTAAAGCGCCTTTTGATGGAATCATTGGCTTGAGACAAATAAGCCAGGGGAGCTACTTAAACCCATCTGACCAAATAGCGACTTTATATAATATAAGCCCAATTAAAGTCGACTTTAGCATTCCGGGCAAATATACTTCTGAGGTAAATGAGGGCGATAAAATCAGTTTTACTGTAGACGCTTATGAAGAAAGATTTAATGGAGAAATTTATGCTATTGAACCACAAATTGATCCGCAAACCAGATCGATTAAGCTTCGGGCAGTGAGTGACAATTTGGAGAACAAACTACTCCCAGGTCAATTTGCAAAGATCGCCCTTACCATTAGCACATTTGAAACTGCACTTCTTGTGCCTACCGAGGCTGTAATCCCCGAACTTGACGGTAAAAAAGTATTTGTCATAGAAAATGGACTGGTAGCTAACAGAGTGGTAGAAACGGGAATAAGAACAGCCGACAAAGTGCAGGTGACTACTGGCCTCAATGATGGAGATACTGTAGTGACCACAGGAATTTTACAAATAAGGCCAGGTATGGAAGTAGGGTTGAATTTAGGTGAAGTAACTTATGAGTAGTCTTTCTAATATAAGTATCGATCGGCCGGTTCTCGCCATCGTGATGTCATTACTCATAATTATAATGGGTGTTGTGGGTTTCAATTTTTTGGGTGTGAGAGAATATCCCAGTGTTGATCCTCCGATCATTACAGTCTCAACGAGTTATGCAGGTGCTAATGCAGAAATTATCGAAACCCAGATTACAGAACCGCTGGAAGAATCGATAAACGGTATTGCTGGTATTAAATCACTCATTTCTACCTCCAGAGATGGTAGAAGTACGATAAGAGTAGAGTTTGGTCTTGACAGCGACCTGGAAGCAGCAGCCAATGATGTAAGGGATAAAGTATCCAGGGCTGTTCGTAGTTTACCACCAGATGCTGAACCTCCGGTGGTTTCCAAGGCCGATGCTGACTCCTCACCTATTATCGGTGTGAGAGTATTTAGCGAAAAACGAAATCTTTTAGAACTATCAGAACTGGCCAGTAATTCTTTCAAGGAAAACTTCCAAACAATACCGGGAGTGAGCGAGGTAAGCATCTGGGGAGATAAGCGCTACTCTATCAGGTTGTGGATGGATCCGGTAAAATTAGCAGCCTATAAAATCACACCGCTAGATGTGCTCAATGCCGTCAATGCTCAAAATCTGGAATTACCCTCCGGTAGAATAGAGGGTAAATCTACTGAACTTTCCGTGAGAACATTAGGCAGGTTAAATACACCTGGTGAGTTCAACGACCTAATCATCAAAGAAGATGATAGTGGAGTTACAAAATTTAGCGACATCGGTCGTGCTGAGTTTTTCCCTGAAAACGAGCGCACCATTCTAAAAAACAACGGTATTCCGATGGTTATCGTGGTTTTGAGACCTCAGCCAGGAACTAATAACTTAGAAATCTCCGAGGAATTTTATAAGCGGCTTGAGTCTATTAGAAAAAATCTTCCTGCAGATATCGAAACTGAAATTTCGTTTGATAATACAGAATACATTACTGAGTCTATCGCAGAGGTAGAGCAAACCATCTACGTGGCATTCGGCCTGGTAGCACTCATCATTTTTCTCTTTTTAAGAGATTGGAGAACCACATTTATACCGATTATAACTGTACCAATTGCTTTGATAGGTTCCTTCTTTTTGATGTATGCCTTTGGCTTTTCTATCAATGTACTCACCCTACTTGGTATTGTATTGGCGATCGGACTTGTAGTTGACGATGCCATCGTGGTATTAGAAAACATCTACTCAAAAATTGAAAATGGAGAAGAACCACACGAAGCGGGTAAGCAGGGAACGCGCGAGATTTTCTTCGCGGTAATAAGTACAACCGTAGCACTTACTTCAGTATTCTTCCCGATTGTTTTCTTAGAAGGACTTACAGGTAGACTTTTTAGAGAATTTGGAGTAACTGTAGCAGGAGCCGTAATCATATCCAGTTTTGTGGCACTGACCCTCACCCCTATGCTTTCATCTAACATGCTTAAAAAGCGAAAAAGAAAGCAATGGATATACAGGAAAACTGAACCTTTTTTCGTTTGGTTAAACGAAGGCTATGCTACTGTTTTAGAACGATTTATGAAAGTGAGATGGTTAGCCTTTATCATCATTGTGCTTTCTGGCGCTGGTATTTACTTTCTCAACCAAAATATTGATCAGGAATTGGCACCCATGGAAGACCGCGGTAATTTCCGTATTTACGCCACTGGTCCGGAGGGAGCTACCTTTGAATATATGGATTTCTACATGGATCAGATTACAGATTTGGTCCAGGAAGAAGTACCCGAAAACGAATCTGTACTTACGATTACTTCCCCGGGTTTTGGAGCCTCATCGAGTGTCAATTCTGGTTTTGCAGTGATTAATTTGGTGGATGCCGAAAACAGAAAACGAGGACAAACCGAAATAGTAAATGCAATAAAGCCAAAAGTTTCTCAAAACACACGGGCCCGGGCCTTTGTATCAGAACCTCAAAGTATTGGAAATAGACGTGGAGGCCTTCCTGTGCAGTATGTACTACAGGCACCCAACCTGGAAAAACTAAAAGAGGTGATACCCTCATTTATTGAAGAGGCGAATGCCACCGGAGTATTTGGTTTTGTAGACGTTGACCTCAAGTTTAACAAACCTGAAATCAACATCGAAATTGATAGAGATAAGGCGAGAGATTTAGGTGTTTCTGTAAGAAACGTGGCTCAAACACTTCAGCTGTCTTTAAGCGGTCAGCGTTTTGGCTACTTTATAAAAGATGGCAAGCAGTATCAGGTAATTGGCCAGGTTGAGCGTGATGACCGTGATGACCCTTTAGACCTTAAGTCAATTTATGTACAAAATAGTGATGGCGGCCTTATACAAATGGATAATCTTGTCACTTTGAGTGAGAAAAGTACCCCTCCCCAATTGTATCGGTACAATCGTTTTGCTTCAGCCACTATTTCAGCAAGTTTAAACCCCGGATACAGCCTGGGTGAAGGCATTAACACCATGGATGCAGTCGCAGCAAAAGTATTGGACGGCAGTTTCTCTACCGCCCTGGCAGGTAATTCTTTGGAGTTTCAGCAAAGCTCTGGCAACCTTTATTTTGCCTTTGGTTTTGCCTTAATACTCATTTACCTGGTACTTTCTGCTCAGTTTGAAAGCTTCAGAGACCCACTCATTATTATGTTTACCGTGCCACTTGCTTTGGCAGGCACGCTCCTATCGCTATACTTTTTTGGAGAAACACTTAATATCTTTAGTCAGATAGGGATCATTATGCTTATCGGATTGGTAACTAAAAATGGTATTCTTATCGTTGAGTTTGCTAATCAAAGAAAAGCTCAGGAAGACATGAGTATCTATGATGCTATTGTAGGAGCGGCAAAAGCACGTTTCAGGCCTATTTTAATGACCAGTCTTTCTACCATTTTAGGTATTTTGCCAATCGCCCTGGCACTTGGGGCTGGTGCCGAAAGCCGTGTTTCGATGGGCGTTGCGGTAATTGGAGGAATGCTCTTCGCCACTATACTTACCCTATTCGTAATACCCGCGGTATATACTTACATTACAGGTACGCAAAAGAGAAAAGCCAGAGTATGAGAAAGTTTACGATCATAATGTGCACCCTGATATGGTGTGGCTCGAGCTCAGCTCAGATTCCCTTGTCTTTCGAAGAAGCTCTTGCTACTGCATTAGAAAATAACTACGGTATCAAGATTGCTAGAAACAATAAAGACATCTCTGCCAATAATTTAACCATTGGCAATGCAGGTTTTTTACCTACACTCACAGCAAATGCTGATCGTACCTATGGACGACAATCCTTTGAACGAGAATTAACCACAGGTCAGGAGCAATCGGTATCCGGAGCAAGAAGTCAACGTACATCTTACGGTGCATCATTAAACTGGACTTTGTTTGATGGATTAAGAATGTTTAAAACCTATGATCAATTAGAGGCTATTTCATTGCAGTTAGATGATCAATTTAGAGTACAGGTTGAGCAAGTAGCGTTTAGTGTTGCTATCGCTTACTACCAGGCTGCTTTAGAAAATGAAAGGTTAAGGCTTTCTAAAAATAACATAGAGCTATCAGAGGATAGACTTAGAGTTGCTAAAGATAAATACGAGCTAGGCAAAGCATCTAAACTAGAATATTTACAGGCGCAAGTGGATTTAAATTCTGATAAAACAGCTAAAGTGCGACAAATGGAAGCGCTCAATTTAAGAAAGCTTGACTTGCTAGAGCTCATGGCTATGTCGGGAGACACGATAGAGTTTGAACTAAATTATAATCTCCAAAATGACCAAAATATAGATCTGGCTGATATTATCAATAGTATAGAAACAGCCAACCCACAATTAACCGTTTTGAGACGAGAGCAGGCTATAGCTATGAAGGAGAAGGAAATTAATGAAAGCGATCGATATCCACAGGTTAATTTGTTTGCAGCTTTTACACATAGCCAATCAGAGTCCCCGGCTGGCTTTGCAATAGAAAGCACTTCTGACGACCTCTCCTACGGAGTAACCGCTTCCTGGACATTATTCGATGGTTTCAATGTGCAAAGAAGGGTTCAAAATGCTCAAATTCAAATCGATAATAGTCAATTGGCCTACCAGGAACAATTATTATCGTTAGTAACAGCTGCCCGTTCGAGATATATCAATTACCGAAATAATCTCAACCTTATGACGCTGGAAGAAGAAAACGTAGAAGTAGCTAAAGAAAATAATGAGATTGCTCAGGAGCGATATCAGATAGGGCTTAGTAACCCAATAGAACTAAGGGAAGCTCAAGTAAATCTAATCAACGCTGAGCTTCGTCTACAAAATGCTGCTTTTGCCGCTAAACTAGCGGAAATCGAACTCAAGTTTCTGAGCGGTCAATTGATGCAAAAGCAATAAGTCAGGTTTTAAGGCTCTGTTTTTTTAAGTATCTTCAAAGACAATCAATTAAAACTTAAAACCTATGCGCACGCTATATTCACTTATACTCATCCTATGTATTTCTTCGGTAGCATTTGGTCAACTTTCAAAAACCGAAAAGAAAATCGTAAAGGCTGTAGATAAAGACTTAGAAAAGTACACTGAGCTACTTAAGGAGATTATTAACATGAACAGCGGCACCATGAATTTTGAAGGTGTAAGACAAGTGGGCCAGGTGTTGATCAAAGAGTTTGATGCCCTCGGTATGGAAACAAAATGGGTGGATGGTAAGCCATTCAACCGTGCCGGGCACCTTGTAGCCGTAAATAAAGGCTCAAAAGGGCCTAAAATGCTATTGATTGGTCATTTAGACACAGTATTTGAGCCAGATAGCCCATTTCAGGAATATCAAATGTTGAATGACACCATCCTCAAAGGCCCGGGCGTAGCAGATATGAAAGGTGGCGATGTAATTATAATTATGGCCTTAAAAGCTTTGAAAGAAGCTAACCTTTTGGACAAAATGCAGGTAGAAGTGGTGATGACTGGCGATGAAGAAAAGAGTGGCAGTCCTCTGGAATTATCTAAAAAAAACCTGGTAGAAGGCGCCAAGAGAGCAGACATCGCCCTTGCTTTTGAAAATGCCGATGGTGACCCCAAAACAATTGTTGTCTCTCGAAGAGGGTCTGCAGGCTGGAAACTCCAAGTCACAGGTAATGCTGCCCACTCCTCACAGGTTTTTACTGAAAAAGTAGGCGTTGGAGCCATTTACGAAGCTTCCAGAATATTGAATGAATTTTATAAACAACTATCAACCGAAGAAAACCTCACGTTTAATCCCGGAGTAATCTTAGGTGGTACAAGCACTACTTATGATGCCGAAAAAAGTGGCGGTACCGCTTATGGCAAAAGCAATGTAGTTTCACAGGAAGTGACTGTCACTGGAGATATCAGGGCAGTATCATTAGAGCAATTAGAAAAAGCTCGGAAGATCATGAAAGAGATTGCTTCAAATAACTATCCCGGCACTTCGGCAGAGCTTACCTTTAATCCAGGAGGCTACCCTCCCCTTGCCCCTTCTGATGGCAACCGAAAGCTACTCAGTTACTATAGCAATGTGAGTGAAGATTTAGGTTTCGGAAAAGTCGATCCTGTTAACCCACGCAATGCAGGCGCTGCAGATGTTTCATTCACTTCCGGTCATGTTGATATGGCGATCGATGGAATGGGTTTGAGTGGAGCAGATGACCATACGATTAACGAAACTGGTGATTTGAGTAAACTCTCTGTTCAAGCTAAAAGGGCAGCCATCCTTATGTACAGATTGACATACGGTA
>NZ_SMMD01000622.1 GCF_009711475.1 Fulvivirga aurantia | reverse complement strand
TTTCTAATGAGTCTATTAACCTTGATGTCTCAGAGCAGCCAAAAATTATAATTGTTAAATAAGGACTTTATTTAGCTGCTTTAAGCTCTTCAATAAATGGCTCCATATTTTCAATATTAACATGATCCATAATTACAATCTTATACCATTTAGGCGCATGATGATTATCAGGAACGAGTCCATATTTTTTGGCTAGCGATTGATCGATATGCTCACTTCTCATGGTCACAATATTAGACTCCGGATGTCTGTAATATACAATGCCCAATTCATCAAGGTGTTGACATAGCCAGTTTGCTCGATTTAATAAGACCAAAATCTTTTCGTACCAACCGTGCGGCCCATAAGTCATGAGTATCATCCATATAGCGACAGCATTTGCACCTGATCGGCTTCCGATTAATGTATAATCTTCACCTTCTACATAGCTGGCTTCTTTGGTCATGGCATAGTTAATCATGCCTTTTCTGATAAGAAAGATACCTGTACCATAAGGAGCCTGAAGCATTTTATGAGCATCAAGGGTCACTGAGGAAACCTTTGGGTTTGCGAAGTCTAATCTCGTAGATTGTGCTGCAAATGGATAGAAGAACCCACCGTAGGCTCCATCTACATGGATATGGTAGGTAGCATTAGCATTGTCCAAAGCTTCAATATAGGCATCTACATGATCTACTGAGCCAAACATTGTGGTCATCATGTTGGCAATTACTATGAAATACTTTCTGCCTTTTGACTGCTCATTTTTTATAACCTCTGCTATACCCACTGGGTCAATTTGTCGGTCTTCATCTGTTACAGGTACTTTAGCACAGGATATACTCAGTACATTGGCTGATTTGCTGGAAGAGTAATGACAGTCTGCTGATGTAAGTACACAAATTTCGTCATTGGTGGCTCCGAATTCCTGTTGATAGTAGTTTCGATAGACCCAGACGGCCTGCATGTTAGCTTCGGTTCCACCGGAGGCTACGTAACCATCTATGCTGTTTGGTTCAGCATTGAGTATGTTTTCAGCGCATATGGCAATTACTTCCTTTTCAACATCCTGTGTGCCCTTAAAAAAGCTTTCTGACTGACCTAAGGTATGACACCCTATGTGATTAGGGTTATGAATTAGTGTAGAAAGGTAAGGTGCATTACTTAAGAAAGGTGCATCCTGATAAAACACCTTATTGTCGAGGTGTGAAGCAGGTACACCAAGTATGTTCTGTTCGTAATAGTTTACATTTTGCTTGAGTGCACCAAATATGCGTTTTTGAATCTCTTCAGGAGATAGCTTTTTCCAGTTAGCCATAAAATTAATTGTGTTACGAGTTAAGAAAGGATCCTCGTGCGGAACAGCCGAATGGCCATCGCGAATATAGGAAAGTTTTTATTAACCCGTAAATCAATCAAAAATAGACTCAGAGACTAGTTAATGCGGTCTTAATAGATTTTTTTAAATCTTCAGTGGCTTCTAAAAGTGGAAGTCTTACATAATTTTCGCATACACCTTGTGACGCCAATACTTCTTTAATACCCACAGGGTTGCTTTCTGCATACATGAGTGGGTTGATCTGCAATAGTGGGAATAATGCTTTCTGTACCTGATTAAAATCTCCGTTAAAGGCACCTTCTTTTATTGATTTGAAATGGTCGCCAAAAGCATTTGCCAGAACGGAAATAACACCAACAGCACCAATAGCGTATAATGGGCCTGTCAACATATCATCACCTGAAATAAGCATAAAATCAGATGGCTTATTGTGGCTGATAGTCATCGCCTGTTCCAAATTTCCAGAGGCTTCTTTCACTCCAATAATATTCTTATGCTTAGCCAACCTTAAAGTGGTTTCAGCGCTAATATTTGACATTGTACGGCCGGGTACATTATATAAAATAACAGGAACAGGTGAGGCGTCTGCAATAGCTATGTAATGCTGATATATTCCTTCCTGTGAAGGCTTATTGTAGTATGGGCTTACTGATAGAATAGCATCTATACCTTCGAAGTTTGTGGTTTTAATTGTATCTAAAACAGCCTGCGTATTATTGCCACCCAAGCCATATACAATTGGTAAATTTTGCGCATTATTGTCTCTTACAAACTGAAGAATTTCTGCTTTTTCGGCACTGGTGGTGGTTGCTGATTCGCCTGTAGTGCCTTGCACAACATAATAATCTACACCTTTTTTAGCAGTAGCTTCTAAAAGGTTTTTCAAACCATCATAGTCAACATTTTTATGTTGATTGAAAGGTGTCACGAGAGCGACTCCTGTGCCGTGTAGTTTTTTCATTTAAGAAAGTATTTTAGTGTATTTATACATTTCGTTGATCAGACTATCGATGCTATTATCAGTGGTCTGGATCATCATTTCGCAGAAAGGCTCATTTTCTTCGCTAAACCTGCCAACACGGCATTTAGCCTTGCTCATGGCCAGTATATTACGAATTAGAGGGTTGCTTTCGACATCTAAATAAAAGAGATAGTCAAAAGGCTTTTTGGCGAATTTTTCTACTTTTTCGGAAGTAAAGGTCCCCCAGAAGTTAATGTCTTTTACAGTAAAAAAGTCAAACAGAAATTCGTGGTTTTCTTTTTTCTTAGGTAGGTAAGATAGCACTTCAACTTTTTTATTATCGGCTGACAGGCGATCTATAAAACGTTTGATGCTTTCGTGTTTGTGAAGGTCATCGATACTGAAAATAAGACCTATGGTTTCGGCATTATTATAAGCCATGCTACCACGAGGAACCTGGCTTTTTTTAATTATCGACTTGGTTTTATATGAAAGTAGCTTCTTATTTAACATTTACCCCTCGCTTAACATAGCATTAAACTCCTGCTCAGTAATAATCTTTACACCCAACTTTTCTGCTTTTTCTCTTTTAGCCGGGCCCATTTTGTCACCAGCCAATAGAAAATCTAATTTACCTGAAATGGCTGAAATTACCTTACCACCATTACTTTTTATTACCTCTTTTAGTTCATCACGACCATAACCTTCAAAGACCCCCGAGATAACAAATGATTTGCCATTAAGTAAATCAGAAGCTTGTTCCAGATCATCTTCTACAAAAGACAATTGTACACCAGCCTCTCGAAGACGACTGATTTCTTCCTTATTTTCTTCAGCATTAAACCAGGTGATCAAACTACTAGCTATACGTTCACCTATTTCAGGAACCTCTATGAGTTGGTCGAAAGATGCGTTTGACAAGTTATCGATAGTTTTAAAATAAGCAGCGAGCTTTTCTGCTACGGTTTTACCAACAAAACGAATTCCGAGTCCGAATAATACACTTTCAAAAGGAATTTCTTTTGAAGCCTCAATACCTTTCAATAAGTTTTTTGTACTAAGGTCTTTGAAGCCTTCTAATTGAAAAATCTCATCATAAGTAAGCGAATACAGATCTGCGGGACTTTTTACAAGGCCTTTCTCATATAATAGGTGAATGGTGCGCTCACCAATACTATCAATGTCCATGGCTTTGCGCTGAATAAAGTGCTCTATTCGTCCCTTGATCTGAGGTGGACAGCCTTTAACATTAGGGCAATAGTGTGCAGCTTCGCCTTCGTGACGTATAAGTGCTGTGCCACATTCCGGGCACTCTGTAATATACTCAACAGGTGTGAGGTCAGGCGTACGTGCCGTAAGATCAACCCCCGTGACCTTGGGTATAATTTCGCCTCCTTTTTCAACAAAAACCATATCACCGAGGCGCAGGTCTAACCGCTCTATTTCATTGGCATTGTGTAATGAAGCACGCTTAACCGTGGTGCCGGCCAGTAAAACCGGTTCGAGCTCTGCCACCGGGGTAATAGCACCTGTTCTGCCCACCTGATAAGTGATATTTTCTAGCCTAGTGGCCGCATTTTCAGCTTTATACTTATAAGCAATGGCCCATCGTGGACTTTTTGCTGTGAAGCCTAATTCCTGCTGCTGAGCTATACTATTTATTTTTATAACAATTCCATCGGTCTCAAGCGGTAAATCAAGGCGTTTGGTTTCCCATTCTGCTATGTAGGTCAATACTTCCGAAATGGTCTTGCATTTGCGATAAGTGGGAGAAACATTGAATCCCATTTTTTCTAACAAACCGATAGCTTCGCTATGTGTGTCTACTCCAAGATTATCTCCATTTAAAGAGTATAAATAGCAATCGAGATACCTTTTAGCTACAATGGATGAATCCTGCATTTTAAGTGAGCCACTTGTCGTGTTTCGCGCATTGGCATAAGGCTCTTCATTATTTGAAATACGCTCTTCATTTAGGTTTTTAAAGACATCTTTCGGCATAAATGCCTCTCCACGCGCTTCAAATATTTCAGGTACATTTGCTCCATTCACTCTGAGTGGAATAGTGCGAATAGTTTTTACATTGTTGGTAATATCATCTCCTCTGGTGCCATCACCTCTAGTTACACCTCGTGTGAGTAAGCCGTTTTCATAAGTAAGGCTCAGTGCCACACCATCAAATTTAAGCTCACAGAAGTACTCGTAATCTGTGGTACCCAGTCCTTTAGCTACTCGCTTGTCAAAATCTTCCAACTCCTCTTTTGAGTACGTGTTGCTCAGAGACAGCATCGGATATTTGTGATAGACCGTGTCGAATTCTTTAGTGATAGTGCCTCCGACACGTTGAGTAGGGGAGTCAGGTGCTTTTAATTCCGGGTGTTCATCTTCCAGTTTGGTAAGCTCTTCCAATAATTTATCAAACTCAAAGTCAGACACTTCTGATGTGTCTTTTTGATAGTACTGGAAATTATA
>NZ_SMMD01000909.1 GCF_009711475.1 Fulvivirga aurantia | reverse complement strand
GTCGTAGTCGTTAAAACTATATTTTGTTAAAGACCTTGAATCACCCGCTGCAGACTTTTCGCCAATAAGCTCCCACGACTTTCCATCTGCGCTTCTTTCAACCTCAAACATGTAGCTATTCACTTCTGTAGCCGTAGCCCACTCCAGTTTATTTTGCTCCCCGGATTCGTAAGCGGTAAATGACGCCCACTCTACAGGTAAAGGTGAACTATTACTGGTAGCTGTATATCTTCCAAAGGTGTTCATATTATTAGCTGTCAATGAATTAGAAGCTGTATTGACAGTAGTTGCTCTAGTTTGCCACATACCTGCGAAATTCTCGTTTTGAGTAACCTCTAGGGTCGGCTCATTTTCGCTCGGTACATTACCAATTTGTACCTCATCGTAGTAAATGGTTATGTCGTAATCATAGTTTGTGTTACTATTTTCGGTAGCAGTCAGATCTATGTATTTGTTAAATATGTTGTATTCAGAAGTGCTTGCAGCAAATACCCCTGGAAAATACTGAACACTCACATCGTCAGGCAGATCAGATCCTGGGTTAAATTTGATATCGACCCATAAACGCTCGCCTATACTGAATAGATAATTGACACCTGTAGCTAACGGCCCAGCTTGTGTTACTTTTGTAGGCGGCACTGCTATGGGATCTATAGTAAACTCAAACGCTCCCACATCTGGTGTGCCTGTAGCTACAGCCGTTGATCGTGATGCATTATTAAAATCGTTGTTTACTGATGTAAGAGGCTCGCCCATGCCATGAACAGACCAGCTGACTGCACTTAAGTTATTAGGTAAGAGGTTGGAGTCGCTGGTATAACCCGGATCAGCAAAAGACGTGCTCATGTCTTTTCCTGTAGTCGCACGCCAGGCCGCCATATTATTATCGGCATCAGATAATATATCAGCCAATGTACCAATGAGACCCACATAATTTCTTGTATATATGGTATTGGCGTCTATATGATATACATTATAGTTCAAATGATCGATTTGAGAAGATGCAGACTCTGCAAAAACTGCCAAGGCTGATGCCTGACCGGCTAAAGTATTATCACCTCCCAATGTATTTTTTACAATGTTATTTCTAAAATCAACGCCTGTAGTATTACTCGCAACGGCAAGCCCCATAGAAACTGAGGTTAAGAAATCCATTTCCTGACCAAACAGATTTATTGAGTTGTTGTAAATATTGATACCGGATTGCGTATAAGTTTGCAAAGCACCAACTTCACCTCCCAGGCCTAAGAAAAAAGCTACTGGATTTAAATACCCTGCATTTGCCGTAGAGTTAGCTCCATTACCTGAAATATTTCTTATCACATTGTTCTTAAGCGTAATATTGGCATTTGAAATACCTGTATAAACTTCCATGGCATGCGCACTCAAACTGGAAGTATTGTCGCCATTAAAGCCTAAGCTATGAACCTCATTTCTATCAACCACCAGGTTTCTTGAGTTTTGATCTATGATGATACCTGCATCGGAATTGAGGTCGACTTGATTGAAGTTGCCTACTGTATTTTGAGAAATATTGCCATTATTAACACCGAGCACGTGAATACCTGTTTCTTGCAGAGCATCTGCTCCAGTAGACTCTAAGTCATTACCAATAATGTCAATATTAGTAGCATAACTATTACTTGAGTATCCTGCCAGAATTCTATCCACACCATCAACATGGATGCCCTCTTTGGCTTTGTAAATTCGGTTGTTTTGAATGGTAATATTGTTAAAAACAGCTTCATCGGCAAAGTGACCTGCAACCAGTACGGCATTATGGTTACCAGCTACCAATCCATAACCGTTGATAACATCCTCTGTAGCCAGATTAGTATTCTTAATTACTATATTTTCCATTGCATCAGTCTCATTAGGCCCCGCAAGAAAAATAGCCATTGGGCTATCTGTTGCACCTCCCAATACTGCGTCTACTACAGTTAAATCTCTAGTGGTACCACCAACAGTGTTAGAACCATCGATGGTTACATTATCTACCCCCCACAGTGTAAACACTCCGTGACTGTCTAAATTTCCTGTGAAATAATTAGATTCTTCAGTAATTGTAGGCGTAGGATTTGTAGCCGGGTCTGGCTTGATCGTAAGGTTGTAAGTACCCATGCCTGGATAGGGAGAGTTAGTACCATCTCCTATTTCGAAAGGAAACTCTTCAAACTCGTGGTTATACTCTTCATCTAGTAAGTAAAAATTTACATTTCCACTCTGTCCATTGCTATTTAAATAATCTACTGCATCAGTAATAGTCGCAAAATCAGCCCCTGTTGACTTGCCTATGTGATAATCACCGGCCAAAGCAGGAGCAGCAGTAGGTGTTGTCTTAATTATAACATTGTCAATAGCAGCTGGCGCTTGATTAGTTACAGTTGCATTATTTTCCCAGGTAAAAACCAGTAATGTGTTATTTACAGCATTGTTGATAAATGTTTTGGCTGCGGCATTTAACGTAAGTGTAAGTCTTGACCATGTTATAACCTTATTTCTCTCAGTAAGTAATAGTGAATTAGACCCTGTTAAATTAGCAGGTGTGGGTAAGGTAGTTGTGGTGTCTACATCCACAAGGTAGACACTCATAAAATCAATGTTCATAAAAGGTGCAACCAATAAATCCTGACCATTGACGCGTAAGTCAAACTGAATTTCTACATCTTGGGTGGTGATACCGGCAGTCCAGTTGGGGCTCACCCATGCCGATGATCCTGTACCACCATTTACATAAGTATTATTAACGCCATCATTAGATACGCCCAATGAATTACTTCCATAAGTAAACTTGCTATTGGTGGCCAAAACATACCACTCATTATTGGCAGTCCCTACCTTTGACTTATACCAACCAGGAGCACTTCCTTCAAAATCTTCAAAAAGTATTACATCTTGAGTAAAAGCCGAGCTATAGATCAATAAAACAAGTAGAGCTAATAGGTACTTCATTCTGTTGGTTTTTTGTATTCTGATTGTGAAGGTAGAATGTCAAGTTTTGATCTGGAAAATATTTAGATGACGAGGGTGAGGTACTCGATGAGCTGCAGCTCTCATGCGATAAATGAAATTGAGGTTTTACACCTTTAATCCTTTTCCAGAAAAGGGCCTACCTCGGGCCTGCCAATGTATTTTGAGTATCTGACCTCATGATTTTTCTCAAAATAGTCTGATCCCCAAACGTTAGCTTAAGTACATAAACACCGTCCTTGAGCTCTGGAAGCTCTATTTTAAGACCGTTATTAACTACAATATCTTGAGAATAGACATTGTTTCCGGCAATTGTACTCACCTGCACATCCACTTCTTCACCTTGTGGTAAGTTTCTCACGAGAATTGTTTTTCTAAAGGGATTCGGAAAAACGCTCACTACAGATTCGTCAAAATCACGGGTAACTTTAAGTACATCAGAAAGATTTTCAGTACCATCATAGTCTATCTGATTTAACCTATAATAACTGACCTGCTTAGGTTCGTAGTCGGTAAAGTCATAGTCAATTTTTGAAGAGGAATTTCCAGCTGCCGCTACCTCTCCTATTTCTAACCAATCCTTGCCATTCGTACTTCTTTCTACAATAAATGCCTGACTGTTTATCTCTGTAGCTGTGGCCCATTTAATTTGGTTAATATTTTCTAAAGCAATAGCTTTTATAGTAAGGTATTCTACAGGCAAGGCATTACTATTACTAGTTCCGCCAAATCTTCCAAAACCCGTCAAATTATTAACCGTTATTGTATTGCTGGTGGTGTTTACTGTTGAAGTATTATATGTCCATGTACCAGAAATATTTTCGTCTTGTGAAATATGTAATGATGGTTCACTTTCTGAGCTCACCGTTCCTAAATAGGCTTCATCATAGTACACAGTCATGTTATAACTATAATTCGTATTGGCGTTTTCGGTAGCTGTAATGTCAAAATAGTTATTGAATATATTTAACGTACCTTGATCACCAGGCCATGAGCCAGAATACACTTGTAAGCTTATATCGTCTGGCAGGTCTGAACCTGGGTTAAACTCAATTTGTACCCATCCTCTTTCTCCTATGCTAAATGTGTATACCGTCCCTGTAAATAATGGGCCACTTTGGGTAATAGCCGTTGGTGGGTTGGTTACAGGATCATTGGTAAACTCATATGCGCCTAAATCGACTGCGCCTGTCGTTACTGTCGTTGACCTACTGGCTCCAGTAAAATCATCTGTTACACTGGCGATCGGTTCGCCAACTCCATGTACGTGCCAGCTGTTAGCATTAGTGTTGTCAGGAAGTAGATTAGTGGTACTTGTATAACCAGGCGCTGCATGTATCGAACTGGCTTCATCCCCTGTAGTCACACGCCACGAAGACATGTCCGTGTCTGCATCGGTAAGTAAATCTGCCAGAGTACCAATCAGCCCTATGTAGTTATTAGTAAAGGTTGTATTTGCAGCAATGTGATGTGCATTGTAATTAAGGTTGTCGAACTGAGCGTTGCTCGTTTGTGCAAAAATAGATAAGGCTGAAGCACTACCTCCTAATGTTGTGGCACCTCCCAAAGTGTTCTTTATAATGTTATTTCTAACATCCACTCCAGAGGTATTGTCTGCCACTGCAAGCCCCATCGAGACAGATGTGACAAAATCCATTTCCTGCCCAAACAGGTATATGGAATTATTAAAAATATCAAACCCGGATTGTGTATACGATTGTACCTGACCTACTTCACCACCCAAACCCATAAATATGGCCACAGGATTTAAATATCCGGCATTTGCAGTAGAGCTAGCGCCATTACCCGTAATATTCCGAATGACATTGTTTTTTATTACTACTGCTGAGTTGGCCACTCCCGTATAAATATCTATACCATGTGCACTTAAGCTTGAGGTATTGTTTCCACTAAAACCCAGATCATATATTTCATTTTTTTCAACAGTAAGGTTCTGTGTGTTTTGATCAATGATAATGCCTACATCAGCATTTAAATCTTGCTGATTAAAATTGGCTATTGTGTTTTCAGAAACTGTACCTCCATTTACTCCTAAAAGATGTATACCGCTCTCCTGTACAGCCGTAGCACCGGAAGAGGTCATTATATTTTCCGTGATGGTTATATTGGTAGCATAACTATTGGCCGTATAACCTCCCATGCCATTTCTGTCTGCACCATCTATATGAATAGCCTCTCGTACTGATTCAAAACTGTTATTTCGAATGGTAAGGTTGCTAAAAACTGCTTCATCAGCAAAGTGACCAATCACTGAAGTACCGTGTCTTCCGGCTACAATGCCATAACCCACCGCTCTGTCAATTGTAGATATGTTTATATTTTTCAATTCAATATTATCCATGGCATCAGTTTCATTGATCCCTGCCAGGTAGATGCCCATAGGTGCATTAGTCGCGGAACTAGGTAAGTTGTCGATTAAAGTAAGATCGCGTGAAGTACCTCCAACAGCATTAGATCCATCTATAGTGATGTTGCCTACTCCCCACAGGGTTATTACACCATGGCTTTCTTTATTTGCCGTAAACTGATTAGTAGCTCTGGTAATGGTAGGAGTTGGTGCTATAACCGGGTCTGGTTTAATGGTAAGATTGTAGGTGTTTGCCCCAGGATAAGGCGTGGTTGTACCATCTCCTATTTCAAGCGGAAAAGTTTCAAAATCCCGGTTATACTCTTCATCAATCAAATAGAAATTAACATCTGCACTTTGTCCGTATGTATTTAGGTAATTGAAAGCGTTGGTAATTGTTGCAAAATCTGAATTAGTAACTCTACCGATTTGATAATCACCTGCTAATGGAGGCGTAGTTGTAGAACTACTCGTAAGAAAGACATTGTCGATAGCAATTGGAGTTTGGTTAGCGGTAGTTGCGTTGTTGGTCCAGTTGAAGACTAATAGTGTATTGTTTGTAGAAGAATTGATAAATGATTTTGCAGCAGCGCTTAGAGTCACCGTCCCACGATTCCAGTTGGTTAGCCTATTTACTTCAAATAATAGAAATGAGTTTGACCCATTCAGGTTGTTTTTAGTTGGGATGGTGACAGCATCATCGACATCAACCAAATAGACGCTTACATAATCAATATTATTATTAAGCATATCATCCTGACCATTCACCCTCAAGTCGAGCTGTAGGGTAACATTTTGAGAAGTAATGGCTGCCGGCCAGGTAGGACTCACCCAAGCCGCTGACTCCGTGGTTACGTTTGAATAGGCATTAGTTGTACCCGAATCATTTGAAACTCCAATGGACCTGGAGCCTGATGTAAGAGTACTGTTTGTATTGAGTACATACCACTCATTGGTGTGGGGTGTTGATTTTTTCCAACCTGGTGCGGCCCCTTCAAAATCTTCGAAGATGATCACATTTTGTGCTAAGCCGGTGGATAAAATAAACAATAGCGAAACTGTAAGAATGTTTTTCATCGTGGTAGCGGTTTTTTGTTGGATATCTCGTACCGAAAGTAACATCTGATTAAAAGGTTAAAAAAAAATTTAGACGGCTGAGTATCAGCGCTCGATGAGTCGCAAGATTTATGCGATAAGACATTTGCCGAAAATTGGGCAAAAGCATGACAATCAGGCTAGCTAATGACTGTTAGCAAAATCACCAATAAATCAGTAATTTTGCATGCCAATAACTGTCGAATATTTTTTTGTGAATTCGACCCTGACTTTAAAACAGAAGACGATTAATATATGAAGAACGTAGCTCCATATAAGCCAAAAAATAAGATCAGAATAGTAACAGCTGCCAGCCTTTTCGATGGCCACGATGCGGCTATCAATATCATGAGACGTATCATTCAGGCTACCGGATGTGAGGTTATACACCTCGGTCATGACAGAAGTGTGGAAGAGGTAGTGAATACAGCTATACAGGAGGATGCTCAGGCTATTGCCATGACTTCCTACCAGGGTGGACACACAGAGTACTTTAAATACATGCATGACCTTCTGAAAGAAAAAGGTTCTGGCCACATCAAGATTTTTGGCGGTGGCGGTGGAGTAATTCTACCGGACGAAATTAAGGAGCTACACGATTACGGCATTACCAGAATCTACTCACCAGACGATGGCCGTGAGATGGGTCTCCAGGGCATGATCAACGATATGATCGAGCGGTGTGACATACCTACCGGAGACAATCTGAATGGTGAAATTAATGATGTAGAAAAGAAAGAAAAGAAAGCCATTGCCAGATTAATTTCTGCCGCTGAAAATTTCCCTGAAAAATCGAAAGAAGACTTAGGGAAAATCCATGAAATGGCTGATAAAGTAGAGACACCAATTTTAGGTATCACTGGTACTGGTGGTGCCGGTAAATCTTCATTGGTCGATGAGTTAGTAAGAAGATTTCTTCACGATTTTGAAGACAAAACAATTGCTATCGTATCGGTAGACCCTTCCAAAAGAAAAACAGGGGGCGCTTTACTTGGCGATCGTATTAGAATGAATGCCATTAAAAGTGATCGTGTTTATATGCGGTCTCTCGCTACGAGACAATCAAATCTGGCGCTTTCTAAACACGTAAAAGAGGCCATACAAGTGCTTAAGGCAGCACAATATGACCTCATCATATTAGAAACATCAGGTATAGGCCAGTCAGATACCGAAATCACCGACCACTCAGATGTGAGTCTTTATGTAATGACACCGGAATATGGAGCTGCTACACAGCTGGAAAAAATCGACATGCTTGATTTTGCCGATGTGATAGCCATCAACAAATTCGATAAAAGAGGGGCATTGGATGCGTTGCGCGATGTAAAGAAACAGTACAAACGTAACCATCAGCTTTGGGACACTAAAGACGAGGAAATTCCGGTGTTCGGAACAATCGCTTCTCAGTTTAACGACCCAGGCATGAATCGCCTCTACAAAGAGGTAATGGATAAAATTGTGGACATTACCGGTGCCAAGCAGCTAACCTCCAAGCTTGCCATAACTGGTGAGATGTCAGAGAAAATCTTCGTGATCCCACCAAATCGCACACGATATTTATCAGAGATTGCTGAGAATAACCGCTCTTATGACGATTGGGTAGATCAACAATGCAAAATTGCTCAGAAGCTTTATGGCTTGAGAAAGTCGGTCGAAACTTTAAAAGACTCCGACATTGAAGACAAAGACAGGCTAATCAAAGGCCTTGAAGAGACTTATGAAAAGATAGCTCTGGACTTTGATCCACGTAATCAAAAATTGATTGATGAGTGGGAAGCGAAAGTGAAGAAATACAAAGATCCTGTTTACACATTTAAGGTAAGGGACAAAGAAATTAAGATTAAAACACATACAGAGTCACTTTCTCACTCTCAAATTCCAAAAGTAGCCCTACCAAAATATGAAGGTTGGGGTGAAGTATTGAGATGGAGCTTACAGGAAAATGTACCGGGGGAATTTCCTTACACAGCTGGGATCTATCCATTTAAAAGAGAAGGTGAAGATCCGACAAGGATGTTTGCCGGTGAAGGTGGCCCAGAAAGAACTAACAGAAGATTTCACTATGTAAGTCTGGATATGCCGGCTAAGCGTTTATCTACGGCTTTCGACTCGGTGACCCTTTATGGCAATGACCCTGATTACAGACCGGATATCTATGGTAAAATTGGTAATTCAGGGGTTTCAATCTGTTGCCTCGATGATGCTAAGAAACTGTATTCCGGTTTTAACCTTGCCGATCCGCTTACGTCTGTATCTATGACTATAAACGGACCTGCACCTATGCTCTTAGGCTTTTTTATGAATGCCGCAATTGATCAGCAGTGTGAGATTTACATTAAAGAAAATGGTCTTGAGGATGAGGTAGAAAAGAAGATAGATAAAATATACAAAGAGAAAAAAGCAACAAGACCTAGCTATCAGGGCAAGCTCCCTGAAGGTAATGATGGCCTTGGGCTTATGCTTCTAGGTGTAACAGGTGATGAAGTTTTACCAAAAGACGTTTACGCAGACATAAAAGCAAAAACACTCTCACAAGTGAGAGGTACTGTGCAGGCAGACATTTTGAAAGAAGATCAGGCACAAAACACCTGTATTTTCTCAACAGAATTTGCTCTACGCCTGATGGGTGACGTACAAGAGTATTTCATCAATCAAAATGTACGTAACTTCTATTCCGTATCAATATCAGGGTACCATATTGCTGAGGCAGGTGCCAACCCTATTACGCAGCTGGCGTTTACTTTGGCCAACGGCTTTACTTACGTAGAATACTACCTGAGTAGAGGTATGGACATCAACAAGTTTGCTCCTAACCTTTCATTCTTCTTTTCTAACGGTATCGACCCCGAATATGCAGTGATAGGTCGAGTGGCAAGAAGAATTTGGTCAAAGGCTATGCGTGAAAAATATGGTGCCAATGCACGTTCGCAAATGTTGAAATACCATATTCAAACTTCAGGTAGATCATTGCACGCACAGGAGATTGATTTCAATGATATAAGAACCACGCTACAGGCGCTTTATGCCATATATGACAACTGTAACTCATTGCATACCAATGCTTATGATGAGGCCATAACCACACCTACAGAAAACTCTGTACGTAGAGCGATGGCTATACAGCTCATAATCAATAAAGAGCTTGGTTTGGCTAAAAATGAAAATCCAATTCAGGGATCATTTATTATTGAAGAGCTCACCGATCTTGTTGAAGAAGCGGTACTCACAGAGTTTGACAGAATAACAGAAAGAGGTGGCGTATTAGGTGCGATGGAGACAATGTACCAGCGTAGTAAGATACAGGAAGAAAGTCTGCATTACGAAACCTTAAAGCATACTGGTGAATACCCGATAATTGGTGTAAATACCTTCTTAAGCTCTAAAGGCTCACCTACAATTGTACCTCAAGAGGTTATAAGAGCTACAAAAGAGGAAAAAGAATATCAGATTGAAATGCTAGGTGCTTTGCATAATAAGTATGATGATGAAGCACAAAAGGCGCTTGACGATATTCAGGCAGCGGCTATTAAAAATGAGAACTTATTCGATTCTCTGATGGCTGCTTGTAAGGTATGTTCTCTAGGTCAGATTACTCAGGCCCTATTTGAAGTAGGTGGCCAGTATAGAAGAAACATGTAGGGCGATTAATTAAGGAAGAAGTTATCTCTTACCTTTAATTCCTGCTCAAGTATAAATTTACGATAACGGAGCCTTTCACTTAGAAAGGCTTCTCTTTTATGTATATCCAGTAATTTAAGATACCTTAACCTATCTCCTATATCAAGATTCAGCTCAACAGCCACATCATGAATATCAAAATCTATTTTACCCTGATAATCCTTAAGTGCCATAAATGCCCTGAACTGATCTCTAAACTCTTCTGATACGCTCGACTCCTCATAAGCTTTCAGTGGAGCTATAATTCCTCCTGGGTAAAGCTTAGGTGAAAATTTGTTATAAAATTTCGTTAACAGAAATGTATCTACACATTTCACCATAATGTCACTTTCACCAGTTTGATAGCGTTTAACCACAGCCTCTAACTCTACTATCGCTCCCATTCTGTCTTTATTAAGACCGTGCGAGTAGTAAATACCAAATTGCATTTGTGCAGACTCTACATCTTGTAGCAACTGTCTGTATCGAGGTTCAAAAATGTGAAGTGGAATTCGTTCGTTTAGAATTGGCAAAATGGCCAATGGAAATATCGGTAACTCAACCTGCTCAATCATCATCTATACAACATTGGTAGATTGCCAATTGTTTGCAATATGATTTAATAATAGAGATTTGTTATATTTGATAACTAACCCTTATCCTGTTACATGAGCGCCAACCATGAATTACTACTCCTTTCTGACCTCCCACAAGAGGTAGAAGAGTTTGCCAATCTTGGTGTCTGGCACTATGACATACACAGTAAGTTATTTACCCTATCACCTAACCTTTACAATATCTTTCAGGTATCCAAAGAAAGGTTTAAAGGCACATATGAAGCCTTTCTCAAATTGGTTCACCCCAAGGATGTTGAGATGGTTGAAGAAATAATTGATCACTCAATTTCGAAGCAATCTACCTTCACTTTCGACCACAAAATTGTTTCTGGCAGAGGAAATATACGCCATATCAGAACATGGGGCTTGGTAATCACCAACGATGACGATAAGGCTGTGAGAATAACCGGCTTGTCGATGGACATAAGTGAGTCGCGAGAGTATGAAAATGCCCTAAGAGAAAATGAGCAATTTAGCCGAAAGCTCATACAGTATACGCCAAATGCGATCATCATTCAAAATCTTGATGGAGAAATTCTATATGCCAACAAAACTGCTGCGGAGCTCATCAAAGCGCCATCGGTAGATTATTTGATGGGAAAGAATACGGCCTCGTTTAGACAAAAAGATAACGAGGCGATCATTCAGGGACGAATAAACTATATTCTTAATACGGGAGAAGCAGCACCTAAATTTGAGCAGACCTATATCTGTGTTGATGGTTCTAAGAAAATTGGTGAATCGGTTGTGATCCCATTTGAATATAAAAAACAGGATGCGATACTTAGCATCATCACAGACGTCACAGAGCAGAAAAAAGCCATAGGGGCTGTAAAAAGATCTGAAACACAACTTCGATATTTTATTTCCAACACTCCACTGGCAGTGGCTATGTATGATATGGGAATGAACTATATAGCTTGCAGCCAACAGTTTTTAGACGACTGGTGGGTGAAAGATGAGGAAATGACCGTCAAAAAAATTATTGGTCTAAACCATTACGAACTTTTTCCAGATGTTACCTCAGAGTGGAAGACTTACCACCAAAGAGCTCTGAAAGGTGAAAATATCACGCTTGAAGTAGATGTATTTATCAAAAGTGATGGTAAAAAAGAGTGGGTAAGAAGTAAAAATCAGCCCTGGTATCTACCTGATGGAGAAATAGGCGGCATGATCCTTTTTACAGAATTTATCACCGATAGAAAGGAAGCTGAGAACGAAATTTTAAATAGTCGTAATAGGCTGAGCACCCTCATACAAAACCTCCCTGGTCTTGTATACAGCTGTGGTCCTGCGCCTTACTTTACACTTCTTTTCGTAAGTTCTGGCGCTTATGACATGACAGGTTACAAACCCGAAGACTTTGTAGAAAATGGTATAGTGACATTTGATGACATTGTACACCCAGATGACCTGAAAAGAGTGAGGCAGATAATGATCAATGCCACAAAAAAAAGGGAGCCATTTGAAGTAAGTTATAGAATTTACACTAAATCTGGACAGCTAAAATACCTCAATGAGCGTGGTCAGGCGATATTTGATGCAGGTGGCACCATGATCTCCATAGAGGGGGTAGTAATGGACATTACCCAAAAAATGGAGGCTGACGAAGAGGCCAGAAAAAACAAAGAGCGCCTGTATGCTGCACAACGGATCTCTCACCTTGGTAGTTGGGAGTATCATTTGCCATCTGACGAGGTGTTCTGGTCTGACGAGTACTTTAGAATATGCGGTGAAGAGCCACAAGCCTTTATTCCTACATTTGAAATAGGCGCTTCTTACATTCACCCGGATGATCGGAAAGTCATCACAGAAGCCATTCAAAACACAATAAAAACAGGTGAGCCTTATACAATAGAAAAGCGAATTGTAAGGCGGGATCGGTCAGTGAGATACGTGGTGTCACACGGTGAACTGATTACTGATGATACTGGCAATCCCGTGAAGGTGATTGGGTCAATGCAAGACATAACGGAACGCAAACTCACAGAAATGGCGCTTCAGGAAAGTCAGAATAGAAACACAGCCATCATCAACGCGCTACCAGACATTCTCTTTATTACCTCAATTGACGGCACCTATTTAGATTCTCAGGTCTCTGATCCGACCAAATTATTTTTACCTTCAGAGTCATTCATTGGCAAGAATGTGAGAGATATTATGACGGCCGAAATATCAGAGCAATTCATAGAAAAATCTAAAATAGCCGAGAAGACAGACACTGTACAGATCATGGATTACTCGGTAGACATACAAACAGAAAAGCAGTATTTTGAGGCTCGAATTGTCAAATATGAGGAAGGTAAAGTCCTGTCGATGATACGTAACATCACAACCAGTAAGAAAAATGAAACACAGCTGGTAAAGCTTACCGAGGAGCTTACAACAACGAATGCAGAACTCAAACAATTTGCTTATATCACTTCGCACGATTTGCGGGCACCCGTAGTAAATCTGGATACCTTACTGCAGCTCTATAAAAATGAAAGTAATGCATCTATCGACAAACCGATGGTTTTAGACAAGATCGTGACCTCGGTAGAGCAACTAAAATCGACTTTAAATGACCTGATACAGCTGGTTGCAGTTAAAGATGATACAGCCAATGATCTTACAAAAGTTGATTTAGCAGAAATTACAAATCGAGTTATAAGCAATTTAGAAACTCAGATAAAACAGGCGAATGCCACCATTAAATCTAATTTTGAAAAGGCGCCATTTGTGATCGCAAAAAAAGCTACCACTTATAGCATACTTCAAAACCTGGTTTCAAATGCTCTAAAATATCATGGCAGTGATCCGCCACATATTGAAATAGAATCTACTATATTAGAAGACTATACTTGCCTTTCCGTCACAGATAATGGTGTAGGCATTGATCTTGATACGCATGGCAAAAAGCTTTTTGGTATGTATCAGAGATTTCACATCAATAAGGAAGGTAAAGGCCTTGGATTATATATCATAAAGTCTCAAATTGAGGCTCTCGGTGGATTTATAGAGGTAAAAAGTGAAGTCGGCAAAGGCTCTACTTTTAATGTTTGCTTCAAAAGAAATACTGAATGACTGATAATATTGTGAAATTGGCAAATGTACTTGTGATAGATGATGATGAGATATCAAACTTCATCTACACAAGAGTGATCTCCTCAACAGGAGCAGCTGACAATATAAAATCATGTATGAGTGGTGGTGAGGCTTTGCAATACCTCGAAGACATTGTGAAAAATCAGCCTGAAGAATTTCCCAAACTTATATTTTTAGACATCAACATGCCTGTAATGAACGGGTGGGATTTCTTAAACAAGTACCAAAAAATCGTTCCTAAAGAAATTCAAGACTCTTCTACTCTATGCATACTTTCCTCATCGGTATATAAAGATGATATTGATAAAGCACACACTTACCCACAGGTCAGCGAGTATGTACCTAAGCCATTAACCTCAGATTCACTTAAAATACTACTGAAGAAGTATTTTAAAGATATGTAATTGTCACTTTGCAAAAGTATCTCTTAACTTCGCTGCACAAACTAAGCGCATATGAAAATTACTACTAAATATATCACAGATCACGAGTATAACTCTTTCAATGAGCAAGGCAACAAGGTTTTCATCGATATGAAAGATGAAAACAAAACCGGCCAATCTCCTATGGAAATGATCTTGTCGGCTTTGAGTGGTTGTGTGGCTGTTGAAGTATCTCAGATGATCCAAAAAAGGCGAAAAGAATTAAAAGACCTTACTGTAGAAGCCTATGGCGTCAGAAAAGCAGATCACCCAAGAGGTTTTACTCATATAACTTTAAAGTTCATCCTGACATCCCCTGATGCCAATATCGAAGAATTAGACAAAGTCACTAAGTTGTCTCTTGAAAAATACTGTTCGGTAGCTGAGTCGCTTAAAGCTGAGATAAAGTTTGAAACAGAGATAGTAAGATAACCCCGATATAAGCGTATGAGGCTACTACTATTATTGGTTGTTCTTATACCTGCTTCGTTTGCTCACAGTCAAACGCATTCTATCCAAGGCAGAGTATATGACCAATCGACCAAAGAGCCCCTACCCTATGTTAATGTTTACTTAAATAATGCTAAAACTGGCACTGTTACCAATCAACATGGTCAGTTTAAAATTCACCTAAGAGAACAAAACTTAGACGACACGCTTACTATCTCATACATTGGTTACAAGCTAACAAAAATTAAGATAGCATCTATATCTAAGGATTTTGAATGTTATCTTAAGGAAGATCTGAAAATTTTAAATGAACTGGTTTTTACTGGTCTAAGTGCCTCTCAGGTCATACAAAAAGCATTAGCCAACTTAACTAAAAATTATCCTCAAGACGATTATAAAAGCAGTGGTTTTTACCGGTTAGTTTCTAAAAAAGGTAATCAATACGTCTCTCTCTCTGAAGCCGTATTTGATATTTTTCACCAGTCCGGAAAAGTTGATCAGTTTAGACTCAACAAAATGAGAGCCATAAAAGACCAACAGGCTTTAAAAGGTATCGAAGTTGGTCTTAAACCTCAAGCAATACTCACGTATGATTTGACACAATCCATTAAAGATTGGAATATATTAAATGACGTTGGCTTAAAAAATCACGAGTTTTTTTTACAAGGAGTTACTAACTATAATAACTCTGAGGTATACGTAATTTCATTTGATCAGAAACCAGAAATCAAAAAATCATTTTATAAGGGACAAATTTTTATTGATAAAGAGACTTTCGCTTTTGTTTACTTTGATTTTGGTCTAAGTGAAAGAGGCATTAAATACCATAAATACGGCAACCTCGGGTTAAGAGCTCTAATGAAGTTAGCAGATATCTTTCTCGACATCTCAAGCTCCAGGTATCAAATAGCCTATCAAAAAGTGGGTGATAAATACTATCTCAATAGAGTATTGGCAGAAAATTCTTTTTCAGTCCATAGCTCAAGAGAAAACTACGATTTCATTCTTGACAGCAAGGTGGACTACTTAGTAACCAATGTTCAATTAGAAAACGTATCAGAATTTGACAAGCAGGAGGTGCTTAATAC
>NZ_SMMD01000866.1 GCF_009711475.1 Fulvivirga aurantia | reverse complement strand
GGATGGGTTTTGCTCCCCTTCTTGGACTCGAACCAAGGACCTACTGATTAACAGTCAGCCGCTCTAACCAACTGAGCTAAAGGGGAAAATAATGTCTTATTTTTTATCTTCACTACACTTTCTGCGGTGATCATCCGAGGTGTTTGTCTCAAATGGAATGCAATATTAGAGGTTCGGATTTAATTATGCAATACTTAATTTCAAATTTTTTTATTTGTTTTTTCTGCATGATCAAATACTAGATCATCATTATATAAAAATACACCAAAGTAAACGAACACAAAAAGACTAAACCTGCTATTGCTAGCCATTTAAGCCACTTTTTTGGTCTATACTCCAAACTTATTTCTTTAGAAAAGATCACTTTATAATTTAAAAATGCCGCCAGCGGTGCAATCACAAAAGAAACTATAGTAGCTAAGTCTACCAGACTTTTCAGATTGTTTAAAAACTGGGAAATAACCAGATAACCACCAACACCGGTTAGCAATATCCATAAGAAATAATTATATCTGGGCTCACGCCCTCTTAACAGCTTTGTAATTCTAGACATAGTACGTCCATAACCATCTAAAACTGTGATTGTGGTACTAAACATAGTACTAAAAGCAGCTGCTGCTATTATCAAATAGGTCCACTCACCAATCGATGCCGTGTACATGCTTATGATTTGGCCAGCAAATGCTGAAGAGCTATTAGAAAGCTCCATACCAGAGCCATACATGACCAGAGCACCGAGCGATAGAAATATACAGGCAAGGAATGCGGTGAATATATAACCAATATTAAAATCAAGGAGCGTTTCTCGCATAGTAGGCTTATACTTAGTCTGCTTTACTCTGGCTTCTGCCCATAATCCCGTCCAGGTTGACATGTCTACAGCAGTTGGCATCCAACCCATAAGAGCAATGAGAAAAATTATACCCGAGCTATTTAATACCTCCTTCGGCACAAACCCCTCTGCAGCTGGTGGTCTACCATTGATAACCGCAGCCACAAATGCTACAATTGTAGATAAGAGCAATACAGCACTTACAATTTTTAATAAACTATCTAAAGCTCCGTATCTACCGCTAGCCAGTATAATAACGCAGGTTATAAGTATAATTACAGCCCACCAATCGGTGCTGTACTCAAGACCAAGAAGATTGCCTAAGAGGCCGGCTGCAACAAACGTTACAGCAGCTGTCACAATAAACATGGTAACAAAAGTCATTATACCATATACCCACAAGATCCATTTGCCAACTTTAGCATAACCATCTAATATACTCAAGCCAGTGGCGCCAGTATACCTTGAAGAGAATTCGAAAAATGGGTACTTGAATAAATTAGCTGCTACTACAGCTCCTAAAAGTAAAAATCCATATTCAGCTCCTGCCCTGGTCGATTGTACCAGATGCGAAACGCCAATACACATACCAGCAAAGACGATCCCCGGCCCGAGAGCTTTTATAAAATTCTTTAGCTTATCATTCATAGTTTTTAGCTTGACCCATAAATATATAAAAACAGGTTCAACTCTGTTAAAAATTTACACGAGCATCGGATTCTAAAAGCAATCTATAAGTCAATATTTCATCTTATATGCTGTCATTTTGTCTAATTTTGACAATCATTAAATGCATTATATGTCATTTTGTCTTGTTTTAGTGCGAGGGGATGTGAAATTTACAGTTGGTACAGTTTTGATACATAGAGAATCAAACGAACAAAATATTAAAAACAAAAACCTAAAATATTATGACACTAGTAAGATATAATCCGCTAAGCAATTTCGTTCCAGGTACATTTGGTGACCTATTAGAAAATGCATTAAAAGAAACTAATGCCAACTCATTTACTCCTGATGTAGACATTACTAAGAGTGAAAAAGAAATGCAGCTACATATTGTGGCTCCCGGTTTAGAAAAAGAAGACTTTAGCATTGATTTAAACGAAAACAGACTTACCATTTCTGGTGAGAGAAAGCTTGAAGACAAAGAAGGAGTGAGCTACATAAAGAGAGAATCTGATTTCGGTAAATTTTCGAGAACTTTTAATCTCACAGACGAGATAAACAAAGAAAAAATTGATGCCAGCTATACCAATGGCATTCTAAAAGTTACACTTCCGCTTATCGAGAAGAAAGTAAATAAGGCTACTATTAAAGTAAAGTAGAAGTTTAGATTTGGTGAGTAACAAAAAAAGCCGCTTCAAAAGCGGCTTTTTTATTGAATATCAAAATTTGACTATTCGCCCAATCGATTTCTCAAGAGAAATTCTACGTAGGCTTCTTTATAACTCTCTACTTCTGGCGCAAGGCTTATTGCTTGCTCGTAGCTTGTAAGCGCATCAACTAATAGGTTATTCTCTTCATAAAAACCTGCCAGTATGTACTTATTTAATGCTGTTTGCTCATCTACATCAGACATCAACTCACTCAAGGTTGTTTTTACTTTACTTACATCTGACTCAGGTAATTTTTTAAGCGCATGAGTACTTGATTTAACAGACTCATCTTCTTTTGAAGCTACTGACAATAACACTACATTTTCTTTAGCAATTTTATCATCTGCTAAATCTATTTTCACATGCGGGTCAGTGGTTTCCATTTTAAGTAGCTCATCACCAAACATGTTATTTAAGGTAACTACATAGGTAGCATTTCCTTCTAATGAATCCCATCTGATGATCGCTTCCTTGTTATATACACCTGCAGAACTAGGCATGAACACTGTGATTGCATCATTGCTTCCTCTATGAACTGCCCCAGTAGCGCTAAGTCTGTTTTTCTTACCTTCTGCTGACATTTTACTCAATACAAAGTCTGCATATTTACTAGCCACGCTAGAGCCGTTGGTATTTACCTTTGCGGCCAATTCAGATACTTTGTGATTTCCTGCAGCTTTCAATTCCATCGTTTTCCCTGTAGAATGAACTAGTCCTAAGTAGGCATTATCAGAAATGCTTAGTTCATCCGTTTCATTCAAAGAAGCACCTGTTTTAAGTGGCTTCCATTCAGCGCCCGACTTCACTTTATTCTCACCCTTGTTGGCCAATACTTTAAAAGTATACCCTTGACCAAAAGACACGCTGCATGATATTATCAGGAGGAGCGCTAAAATTGATAAATTACTTTTCATGATTTGGTTTTTAAATTAAATAATTTTGATATTCAATAATATTTTTTATATACACCCTTTTATACTACAAGTACGATAATGGTAAACAGCTGGTTTCTTTTTTTTTAAGATTTTGCCGTCATTTTGTGCTTAGAACGAGATTTCTTGCGACCTAAGTTAGCAACTTTAGAAAGATTCTTTTTGCTAAAGATATTTTTAATAACGCCATAATACACTTCCAATAAATCTCCAGCCAGAGCTACTGCAAACAAACCGATAGTCAGCTCGAGCTTAAAACTCTTCCATGAGAATATGTAAATGATTAAAAGTAAGATGAGTAAAACCTCAACCACCTGAATAAGTTTAGTAGTACCATCATACCAGGTGCCCAGGTTTCTATAAATCCAGGAGAAAAGCAGCACGTTGAGAAAGCACAATATTACTCCTAATATATTTTCTGTGGTTTCACTAAAGGTATCGACATAATCACCATTTAAGATCATAGAAGTTATATTGGCATGGATCACCAATCCGTACATATCGGGGTTGGCCCTGCCGGCTATTTTCTCATTAAGTGGTGTAAAAAATTTATCCTCCCAGGAGTCGTGCAGAAAGTTATCTCCAAGATAGCCCACCAACACGATTTTGTCTTTCAATAACTCCGGCACAAAGTCTTCGGTCAACACCTGATCAAAGTCAAGCGCATAAAAACGTGAAGAAAACTTATCCTCACCATAGATATTGACAAAATCGCCTCTGAAATTAATGGTTTCAAAATCATTATCTCTGTCGAATAAATTTTGTGTCACTCCAGGCTTCACTTTTTCTGCCAATTGAGCGCCAAATGCATTATACTCTTCATCATTGGTCAGTTTTCTTTTCGGAGGAAATTTTCTGCAAATTTTCACATCACTTTGATACCTGGCATCAGTATCGAGGTTGGCAATGGCCAGCTCAGCATTTTGGATAAACAGACTATCTGAGGCATATAATATATCATAAATTTCTTCACCCTGATGTTTGACCGCGACAGAATCAGATTGGTCAACCTTGGCGACCATCACGATATCGCTTTTTGCATCTGCAATAGCGCTGCCCAGGCTTAGAGAACCGAGGGTATCGTCTTTATACCCTTTAAAAAAACCATCTATACCAATTACTTTAGGGTTGTAGCGATCTATAATTCTTATTTGCTCCGCAATTCCTCCTCGAGATAGTGGTCCTATATTTACTAAAACTATACTGGTATCGGGCGGTAGTGGGTCTCTTAGTTCTGAAAAAGCATAGTCTGTCAATTCCATATCTGCGAGTGCCTCTCCAATAGGGTCTAGTGCATCAAACACCCTGAAAGTGGAGATATTTTGCACCATATACATAAAGAGGTATATAAAAATGGTAGCAAAGATGCTATCTACCCATATATTGGTTTTAATCCTACGTTTGGCCATTTTTCAAGACGGATTTTGGAATTGCATAATTGTCCAATTTAGCAATTATCATAAAAATTCGCTAATGGACCGGTTGTTAATGCCCTAGTTATTATTTTAGTTGCTCATGCAAACCAAAAGAAGAAAACGTTTATCAGCCGAAGAGTACATCGATGGTGTATTGGCCGGTAATATGGTGATTTTAAGTAAAGCAATTACGCTCATAGAGAGCAACCTCCAAGCCGATATGCTATTGGCAGAAAAGGTACTCACTGGCGTTTTACCCAAAACCGGAAATGCTTTACGCATAGGAATCACAGGTGTTCCCGGAGTTGGAAAAAGTACCTTTATAGAATCATTAGGCACGTACATCACCAATGAGCTTGATGAAAAATTAGCTGTTCTAGCCATTGATCCGAGTAGCCAGCGCACCAGCGGGAGCATTTTAGGTGATAAGACACGTATGGAAGAGCTTTCTCATAACCCAAAGGCCTACATCAGACCTTCTGCAACAGGTGCTTCCCTGGGTGGCGTGGCCAACAAAACCCGAGAAACGATGCTGTTATGTGAGGCAGCTGGCTTTGATGTTATTTTTATTGAAACAGTTGGTGTTGGCCAGTCTGAAGTAGCCGTAAAAGGTATGGTGGATTTCTTTTTGCTATTGATGCTATCTGGTGCAGGTGATGAACTACAGGGCATAAAAAAAGGTATTATGGAAATGGCAGATGCCATTGCTATTACAAAAGCGGATGGTGAAAATATTGAACCTTCTAAAAAAGCTGCGATAGAATATAAAAATGCGCTGCACCTATTTCCACCTTCAGACACAGGCTGGACTCCAAAAATAATTACTTGTTCTGCCCTTACTAAACAAGGCATCGACAATGTGTGGGAGCTCACCGAAAAGTTCTTCGCTCATATGACTGAAAAGCAATTGCTAGAGCCGATTAGAAAAAAACAAAACATCAATTGGATGCACGAAACGATAGCTTATTTACTTAAGCAGCAGTTTTATGACAGACCTGAGGTGGTAGACCAGTTGAAAACTATTGAGAAAGAGGTTGGGGATGGCAGAACCACTCCGCAAGCGGCAGCCAGGAGGTTGTTAGGTTAGGAAGACGGGAGTTGGGAGTCGGGAGTCAGAAGTTGGAAGTCAGAAGTTGGAAGATGGAAGTTGGAAGTCGGGGGTTGGAAGATGGGAGTTAGGAGTGAGAAGTCGGGAGTTAGATGTTAGAAGATGGAGGTTGATACTTGGTGGTTGATGGTTAGAGGTTCGAAGCTGGAAGTCGGAAAATAGAGATTGGAGGTGTGAAGATGGAAATTGGAGTGAAGAGTTAGAAGTCTAATTCACCGAAGAGAAAAGTGGATTTAATATTTTCGATAGACCCATCATCATTCTTCTTGTTGTAGCTATATTCCTTTGACACCACTTCTTTTACATCTACGGAAAGTGGATAGCTAAACATCGGTCCATCATAAACGAAGGTATGAAACTCACCATTTTCACCACACACGTCTACTTTTTCGGTTAAGGCTTCAATAAACTTTCTATCGATGGTTTTTCCTAAGTCTTCGTCTTTGAAAAATTCAGCATTGGCAGCACAGACTTTAGTTTTATAACCAGCATCAATGAATTCTTCTATAAGCTTGTTTGTTGGCTCACCCCAAAGCGGGTAATAACCGGTTAGGCCTGCGTGCTGAAGCATCTTCTCACGATAGCTCTTAAGGTCTTCTAAAAAGATATCTCCATAAAGTACCCCTTCAAAATCCTCGTTTTCTAAATCAGCAAAGTAAGCATTCATGAGCTGCTCATAGTTTTGATGCCCCTCGCTCGCCTTTAGATAGAGCTTTTCTAAAGGTATACCCAAACTTGCTGCCTGATGGTCTATTAGTTTTTCGGAAACTCCATGTAGCCCAACTCGCTTTAGGTCTGCGTCTATCACCGTGTGCAGATGATCAACTTTATAAGCACCTGACTGCAGCACCCTATGCAAGGCCAGCATCGAATCTTTACCACCACTCCATGCTACTGATATTTTAGGTTTTGTATTTAAGTTATTCAATTATTAAGTAATTGAGTTATTAATTCAGCTTAGCCTTTTTTAAATATGCTATATATCCATTTAAAACTTTAAGACATTCATCAAATTGTTCTCGAAGTGACTTTAACTCTGGAACACTAATCAATTTTTCATCTTTTGCACAGATAAGATGGTCCAAAACTTCAAATAAAGAACCTCTTGCTTGCCTACAAAACTGAATGTTTTCCTGATAATGAAACCTACCAAACCCTTCGGCAATATTAGCTGTAACTGACCTTGAGGATCTCAAAATCTGGTCAGTTAGCCTATATTTCTCGTCAGAAGGAAACTTTTTGACCACTCCTGATATCTCACTTCTAAATGCTCTTGCCTTTTTCCATGCAAATAACTCTTCAAATGAATGCATTATGCAAATAACATGTTTCCTTATAACCAATAACTAAATTACACTAACAGGATTTTTCGCATTATCAATAGCCACAAAGGTAAACTCACCATTAATGGCCTGCTCACGATCTTCAGAATACATTTGCTCGATAAAAATTTCTACTTGCACCTTCAAACTGGTATTGCCCACGTGCACGACCTTACCCAATAACTCAACCAGGGTTCCAGCTGGTATCGGCTGCTTAAAATCCACTCGCTCAGAAGACACTGTTACCACTCTTTTTCTTGCAAATCTTGTAGCTGTTATAAACGCCACCTCATCCATCAACTGTAGGGCTGTACCTCCAAATAAGGTATCGTAATGGTTAGTTGTGTTTGGAAATACAGCTTTAAAAATGGAGGTTTTAGAGTTCTCAATCCTTTTTTCCAGTTCGCTCATCTTTATCTTTTTTATAACCGTAAGGACAGTGTCTGCACCCACTTCTGCAGCAGTAGCCTCTTTTTAAATGATATTTTTCAGTGAAAACGTATAGGCCGTTTTCAATGTAAAATAAGTCATCGTCTTCTTGCTCGGGCATTAGTCTAAATTTTCATTACTGATGCAGACACTGATTAAATGTATCTAGATTATTTAAAAATCACACTATTTGGGGCAATTCCTACTTGGTACTCATCGCCTAAATCTCCTGACTCTGTATATTGGTAAACTTTACCGCCACTTGTAAAATCAGGAGCTTCACCACCTATAAAATCACCTGTAGATGGATCTACGCCAAAGCCATAAAAGCTTTTTTCAATAAATGATGATATCTGAAAATCAGAGGCCTCTTGAGTAGTATTTGCAGTATAAATACCTCCATTATAATTGAAATATAGCATATCACCATCGGGCCCTATTGATAAATTACCCGGGCCAACACTCTTCTCTGTCATATTAACAATAAACTCCACCTGATCGCTAGCAGTATTAATTTTTGCTAAGAATCCTGGTGTGGTTTCTTCAAGATTTACCGACCAATCGGCATTGTAGGCGATCTTTCCAGAGCCGGCTACCCAAAGGTTACTCGCTGCGTCTACTTGAAGTGCTTTTGGGTTATCTCCTACTTCAATATTAGTAATCAGTTCATCGGTAGTAGAATTGATTACAGAAATTGTATTATCTGAGCCATAGCCGCCACCATTTGCTACATAGACTCTGTCATTTAATTTGACCATTGTGTTAGCGCCTGCCCCGGTAGCTATTGATTTCGTTATATCATTTGTCTCCAGATCCAATACCTTTACAGTTCCTGTGAGTCCGTCACTTCCCCAGTCTGAAACGTAGGCTTTATTGTCGCTTACTTCAATGATATAACGAGGAGAAACCAGTCCGTCTTCAGTGTCTATGGTAGTTACAGTTTTATAATCCTCCAGGTTAATTACCTCAATTTTGGCAGAACCCTGCACGACAATATATCCGAAGCTGTCTATAATGGTCATAGATTGCGCCTGATCTCCAAGATCACGACTGTTGGCTTTAAAGAAAACATCATTCTGCATAGTGCCGGTTTCTTTGTCATAAAAAGAAAGGCTGGCGTTTCCCGCACCAAACGCCCCTTCGTTTAGAATGAAATAACCGTCTTCTCCTGGTGTAGAAGGGGTTACCCTATCATCATCAGAACAGGCAGTGAAGAAGATAAGTCCAAATAACAGTAGACTTAAAATACGAAATGGATTGTTGTTGATTTTCATTGGTTATTAGTTAAAAGTATAGTTTAAACTTAAGTTGTAGTGTCTACCTGGCATAGGGTAAGTGCTTCGTGCCTCATAGTCATTGTCCCAGGCATTATTTACTCTAAAAGCCAGGTCAAAAGCATGTTTGCCCTTCTGCCATTGGTATTTTACTGATACATCTGTTAGCGAATAATCATCAAGTTGCCACCTTTCATTATTATCAGCTGTGGTGTATTGATTGCCAGTGAAAGACTGGTTTACAGAAAGCATAAATTGATGATACTGTAGGCTGGCAGTAAACACCCCCTGATGTGTTGGTACATATATCAATTGATTACCGAGGTCAGCCTCGTTACCATCTTCCTCAATTTTTTCTTTTGTAGCCTTAGTGTAGGTATAATGTGCGGTGATAAACAGCCCCAGATCTTTATTGAAAGAGACCTTATAATCGCCTGAAGCCTCCACACCTCTGAGCCATGCCTCCACAACATTTACCGGCCTCCAGTTGCCTTGATCATTAGGTTGCCACTGAATCCAATCGTTGATGTAATTGCTAAATGCTGTAACCTCTACATTAAACTGATTATTTTCTCCAAGCTCAAATATTTGACCCACTTCCAGGCTTACGCCTTTTTCAGGACGCAAATCAGGATTGCCACTATCTGTACCACTTACCCAGTACAAGTCATTAAATGTTGGGATTCTAAAACTTCGAGCAGCTTTAAATTTAAGTGCATAGTTAGGTCGCATTTGGTAGTTGATACCCAAAGACGGTACAAATGGTGTGGTTTCTCCATCAACCAACACTTCTCTTGCCGAAACAGCAACTTCAACCTTATCCCAAAATAGTTTTTTCAATAAAGCAAAAAGTGCCGCTTGATTACGAGATGGCGCAATCCCACCATAGCTATTTACTTCGGCCGTTTCGTAAGTGTAGTTTATCCCAACCTGGAGTCGTGTGGTTTGTGGCAGCACAAAATCTGATTGCACTTCATTAATCCACATATTAGAAATGCTTGGTGCATTATGGTTATAAATAAGCTTGCCGTATAACCAGCTAGACTGTGCTTTGAGTCTACCAGAAACTACGTCACGCGTATAGATAGCAGTTGTTCTGTGGAATACATCGTCTTGTTTGTCATCCCGTTGCTGAGACTGCCCGGCCGTTGGTGGTAACTCAACTGCATTACTTTGTCCCCAATATTTGATTTTAATATCGCTTTGATCATTGATTCTGAAGGAAGGTTCGACCATGACACCATACCGGTGTACGGCAGAGTTGGTCATAGTTACTTCACTCTGAGAGAATCGGTTATAATAAGGAAAATCGTTTGTTGCATACTCATTGAAAGCCCTAAATGTGAAGGCATAATTTTCATTAGATTTTGAAATGTTGATGCCTGAGTAAGTCCTATCAAAGCTGCCTACTTGCTGTAGTAGCTCAAGGCTAAATGGGTTTTGTTTAAATACCTGGTCTTGAGTAGAGATTTGAATAGAGCCGCCTATTACACCACTCCCAAACATTGCACTCCCTGCTCCATACTGAAGAGCCACATTGTCTATAAAAGAAATTGGGATCATGCTGAGGTCTGCACTTCCATTGGTTGGACTCTGCAAACTCACCCCCTCCCATAGAACTGCCGACTGGCTACTACCAGCCCCTCGGAAAGAGACTGTAGACAGGCCACCTACTCCGTAAGAACGGATATTGAGGGCAGAATATCTTTTTAGTAAGTCGCTTAGGTTAGTCTGCTGACTAAAATCAATAGCCTTACCCTCCAGCTCTACCACTTTATCAGCTGTTCCGTATTCTTCCAGGCGCGAAGAGAACACATTGACTCCATCAAGAAGCAAGGTATCCTTTACGATATCCTGAGCCTGCAATTGAAAACAGGTCAGAATCACTAAGCCTATAGTAATACTTTTAATCCTCATACTTTGACACAAATGATTTACGCCAAAGCTTTTCGAAAAATAAAATGGTACAAGATATTGATCTTATGCCAAGCCATAACTCCCGAAAGCTTTACTTTAAAAATGATCATGGCAGGTCTCCTGGCTTTCCCAACTTCAGGACCTTCCCGTCTCAAATATCTGGACAGTGGTAAGTTGACTGAAGCGAATGTCCGCTAGCTATGGCTAGGGTGGGATCACAGTTGCGGGTACAGCCCTCGAATTTCTTTTTCTAAGATCACGAGGTTCCCTTTTAATCTAAAATCGATAGTTGATCGACTTCAGAACCAATAATCTGGTGCAAAGGTAGTAAATATTTTAGTGGAGAAACTAAAATGTTTAATATTGTTGCGTCAAAACTAAACATCTCATGAAGTCGACCCATCTACTATTAATTTTAAACCTATTTATTTTTGGTTGCTCTCAATCAAACAATAAACAATCTGAAAATAGTGTTGAAAGACCAGCAGACGCACTACATAAGACTTCCGTAAAGTATGCTGAGGGATTTACTGTGAGTTATAAAGATGGAGCTAAATGGGTAGAAGTTCCAACTCCATACAAAAATGCGGAGCAGGGTTTTAAATATTTATTGGTACAAAAAGGTGATCCTGTACCCAAGCATGATGCTGACGTACAAGTGATTGAGGTTCCCATCGAAAAAATTGTCTGCACTTCCACCACGCATATACCATTGTTGAATCATATTGATGAGACCAGTTCCCTGGTAGGTTTTCCTACGCTCGATTACATTAGCTCAGAAAAGATGCGACAGCGAATTGACTCCGGAAAAGTCATGGAATTAGGCGTGGATAAAGAAATGAATCTGGAACTGTTGGTGAGTGCCGAACCAGAGTTGGTCATGGCTTACACCATGAGTAATAATTACGGGCAGTTTAAACAAATGCAAAATGCAGGTGTACCTGTAGTAATCAATGCAGAGTACATCGAGCCACACCCACTGGGGCGAGCAGAGTGGATTAAGTTTATGGCCTTATTCTTTAATAAAGAAAAAATGGCCGACTCTGTATTTTCAGAAATTGAGCGCAACTACACCATGCTAAAGGAGAAAGTTAAACAAGCTGAAGTTAATCCTTCGGTTTTAAGTGGAGTAGTTTATGGAGATACCTGGTACCTCCCTGGTGGACGCAACTACGCAGCTAAAATTTTAAGAGATGCTGGCGGTAATTATATCTGGTCTGAAGACTCTTCATCGTCCTATTTGGAATTGAGTTTTGAAGCAGTTTATGAGAAAGCCAATGACGCTGACTTTTGGATAGGTGTAGCCTCCTACGAGTCACTAAAATCTATGACTGCAAGTGACGAACGATATGCTAATTTCGAAGCTTTTAAACAGGGCAATGTCTATACATACAGTGCCAGAAAGGGTGCAAAAGGCGGCAATATATTTTTAGAACTTGGCTATCTGAGACCAGACCTTATTTTAAGCGATTTAGTAAAAATTTTACACCCCGAGCTGATAGAGGACCAGGAGCTATATTTCCATGCAAAATTAAATTAAAAGCATGTTGCGCAAAGAACGCAAAGAAGACCCAAAGCTTCTCAAAGAGTTAAAAAGAACTTTGGGTGATTCTAGTCAAAAACAATGTGGTAATTGAGATCAAAACAAAGA
>NZ_SMMD01000399.1 GCF_009711475.1 Fulvivirga aurantia | reverse complement strand
GAGATCGAGTATTACTATATCTTAAGTGCTCTTCTTTTTAGTATCGGACTCATGGTCTGTATAACAAAGAAAAATGCCATCGTAGTTTTGATGGGGATAGAACTAATGCTCAATGCGGCTAATATTAATTTTGTTGCCATGAGTATGACAGATACAAAAGTCGCGGGGCAGTTTTTTGCTCTTTTTGTAATTGTTGTCGCTGCAGCTGAAGCAGCCGTGGCCTTGGCAATAGTCATTAAACTATACAACCACTTTAAAACGGTTGACCTCGATAGAATTAATCAATTAAAGGGTTAAGAGTTGGAAGAAATTATCAATGTAGGTGAGAATATATGGTCTGCAGCACCCATACTTGGGGTTGTAATATTCTTGCTACCTCTTCTTTCTTTTATAGTAGTTGGTTTAATCAATAAGAAACACCACCAGCTTATAGCCATTGTAAGCACAGGCATTCTGCTATCAGCTACTGTTTTATCAGTGTATTTACTATCCCTGGTTTGGCCGGGTAATACATTTCAGGCTAATATAAATTGGTTCTCTTTCAGTAATTATCCTGATTTTACGGCAGGTGTACTTATTAATTTTGAAGCTGCGACTATGCTTATTGTAGTCATGCTCATTTCTGCTATTGTGCATCTCTATTCTATCAAATACATGGCAGGTGACGAGGGGTTTAAGAAATATTTTGCCTTCCTGGGTCTATTTACCTTCTCTATGGCCGGTATTGTGATTGCTGATAATCTGCTAATCATTTTTATGTTTTGGGAGCTGGTCGGTCTTTCTTCTTATTTGCTAATCGGTCATTGGTATAAGAAAGACAGCGCTACGTTTGCGGCCAATAAGGCGTTTATTGTTAATAGGGTAGGAGATGCCGGGTTTATCTTAGGGCTGGCAATATTATGGTCACAATTACATACACTTGACCTGGCGAGCTTAACAGCGCTGATGGCTCAGAGTAATATTGAAAATGGCCTATGGATGTCTGGAAATATTGTGGTTGATCAAATCTGGCTCACAATAGCAGGCATTTGTATTTTTCTAGGCGCAGTAGGTAAATCTGCTCAGTTTCCATTGCAGGTTTGGCTTCCAGATGCGATGGAAGGTCCTACGCCAATATCAGCACTTATCCATGCAGCTACCATGGTGGCAGCAGGAGTGTACCTAATGATTAGGGTGTTTGCGCTTTTAAATATAGATGTACTCACAGTTATCGCAATTATAGGAGCAATCACGGCTTTTATGGGTGCCATTGCCGCTCTTACACAACACGATATTAAAAAAGTATTAGCCTATTCCACCATTTCTCAATTGGGTTATATGCTTATGGGCATCGGAGTGGGAGCGTATGACGCGGCATATTTCCATTTATTCACGCATGCATTTTTTAAAGCCTGTCTGTTTTTATCAGCAGGGTCAGTAATCTATGCACTACATCAGTTCGAGCATAAAAATGACATCCATTTTGACGCACAGGATATGAGAAACATGGGCGGTCTTCGTAAGCATCTTCCAATAACATTTTCTGCTTATGTAATAGCGACACTCGCACTCATAGGTATTCCTTTTTTCTCAGGATTTCTGTCTAAAGATGCTTTATTATCCGGTGCTTATGCATGGGCTAGTGTGATGGGAGGAGACGGGTTTTCCTGGTATTATATCATCCCTGATTTAGGGTTTGTGACAGTGGTGCTTACAGCCATTTACATGACGAGACAGATACTGTTGGTCTTTTTTGGTGAGTTTAGGTTGGCAAAACACAGGAGTATAAAAGAATCTGTAATCGAATCACCATTATTGATAAAGGTGAGCTTAGTAATTTTAGCAGTGCTCTCCATCGGCTTGGTATGGTCATTTAATCCGTTTGATTTCAATACAAGTTGGTTTTTGTTGGCTATAGACACTCCAACTATTATCTCCCCGGGTTTTGATGCACGATGGCAGTCGGCCTTGGTGACTGTTGCTGCAGATAACCACATATGGGTAAGTGGTATTTCTATTATGCTGGTGCTGGTCGGTATCATAGCTGCTTATTTTATTTATAAGCCAAAAGGTAAATACGCTCAAGCTTATTTTACCCGACCTGTCGCTATAGGTTTCTTTAGAAAGCTGTCTTACTATAACTGGTACCTTGACCCTCTTTATTTTCACTTTGTACAGAGACCTGTAACCTGGTTGGCAGATGGTAGTGCTTTTGTAGAAAGGAATGTAATAGATAGGGCTATTAATGTATTTGGTGTCATAAATGTCATTTTTGCTCACGCAATCGCCTGGATCGATAAAGCCCTTGTAGACGGAGTTGTAAATTTGGTGGCTCATCTTGCTGGCACCGTTGGTAAAATAACTAAATCTGTGCAAGGAGGTAAAGTACAGA
>NZ_SMMD01000597.1 GCF_009711475.1 Fulvivirga aurantia | reverse complement strand
ATTACATACCAATTAATAAGAATCAGTTTTTAATATGCATAGCCGATGTTTCGGGTAAAGGTATTCCTGCAGCGTTGCTCATGTCAAACTTTCAAGCCTCATTACGTACTCTTATTCGTCAAACTGGCAATTTGCGTGAGATTATAGAAGAGCTTAATTATCAGGTGCTTGAAAATGCCAAAGGTGAAAAATTCATCACTTTTTTTGCAGCCATATATGACCATAAACTGAAGACTTTGGTTTATGTAAACTCAGGTCATAACCCACCATTATTGGTGAGAAATGGCGAAATTCAACAGTTAGATGAAGGGTCTACAGTATTGGGTGCCATGCATCCACTTCCTTTTTTAAATGAAGGCTTTATCACTGACCTCGATGACTTTCTGATTTTTTGCTACACAGATGGCGTCACCGAAACAGAAAATGAAAATGGTGATGAATATGGCCTTGAGCGTGTAGAAGCATATTTCAAACAAAACCACAACCACTCTCTCCAAAAAATCCATCAGGATATTATCATCGACCTTGATGATTTCAAAGGCCGAAATGGCTATAGAGATGATATTACCATGCTATCATGTAAAGTAGAGCCGTAAATAATTATGTTTTTCCATAAGACTCCAGCACCGGCCAGATGGCTGTTTCCAAGCCTTCTATGGAAAAAGAAAACCAATAACAAAGAAATATACCTCACTTTTGACGATGGCCCCATACCTGGCCTTACCGAGTACATACTTGATGTGCTCAAAGATTATAATGTAAAGGCTACATTTTTCTGTGTAGGAGAAAATATTAAGAAAAATAAAAGCATTGCAGAAAGAGCATTAAGAGAAGGACACCGATTAGGAAACCACAGTTACAATCATTGCAATGGCTGGCAAACAAGCACGATAGACTACATCTCAAATGTGGTGAGATGCCAGCGGCACTTGTTAGACCTGCATGACCATGATGTCAAGCCCCTGTTTAGACCGCCTTATGGCAAGATGAAATTGAGCCAAATAAAGCTGCTGAAAAAGAAGTATCAAATTGTAATGTGGGATGTGCTCTCAGGGGATTTTTTAAATGATATGGAGCCTGAAGTTTGTCTCAAAAAATCAATCAAAGCCACAGGTAAAGGATCTATCGTAATTTTTCATGACAATATAAAAGCTGAAGAAAATGTAAAATATAGCTTATCGCGTTATATCAAGCATTTTTTAGACAAAGGGTATAGCTTTAAAACACTATGATTGTAGTGAGTGGGTTTTTGGTGGTTGTGTGTAGCTTCACAGCATTTGTAGACTTACTATTATTGTATTTGTGGAGTTTCCACCGTAAAGAATATAAAGAACCAATACCTAACTTGCCTTCAATATCAGTTTTGGTTGCTGCGAGAAATGAAGAAGCCAATTTATCAGCCTGTCTAGACAGCCTTCTCCAATTAGACTACCCCCAAGATAGGTTGGAGATACTCGTTGGAGACGATAATTCTACGGATTCTACCTGGTCTATAGCCAGTAGTTACGCTAAAAAAAAGCAGGTAAGCGCATTCCAAATTCAAAGCAATTTGGGTTCAGCAAAAGGCAAGGCCAATGTATTAGCTCATTTGGCTCAACAAGCTCAAAATGAAGTTTTCTTAATTACAGATGCAGACGTAATTGTACCTAAAGGTTGGGTCAAAGGTATGATTTCAGGCCTCTTGCCAAAGGTTGGTATTGTCAACGGGTTTACGATAGTAAAAAACAATGTTTGGCAATGCATAGATTGGTTGTTTGCATTGGGTATGGTAAAAGTTATTACTGATTCATTTAGACCGGTAACTGCTATGGGCAATAACATGTTAGTTACACGTAAAGCTTATGAGTCGACAGGTGGCTATGAATCAATTCCTTTTTCCATAACCGAAGATTTCGAGCTTTTTAAACAAGTCTCAAAGAGAGGGTTTAAAACTGTGCAATTGATGAATACGGATGTTTTGGCAACCACACTTGCGCAGTCAGATTTCAAGGGCTTACTCAATCAGCGTAAAAGATGGATGAGAGGTGCGGTACAATTACCCTGGCCAATAGTTTCTATTTTAAGCTTACAGGCACTTTTCTTTCCCGGTATTCTGGCCTTAATAGTTATCAATCCCCAAATCGGCACGTTTATATTAGCGAGTAAAGTTTTGCTGCAATCTGCCTTTATACTAACCCTTGCCAGTTACTTAAAATTGCGATTTCGCTTTCATCAGGTGTTATTATATGAGTTTTACTCTCTATATGTTGCAATTACAACCGGTATATTCTATTTATTACCTACCAAAGTCAGTTGGAAAGGCAGGAAATATTAACTTTGGAAGTCGCAAAATCCAAATATTTTGTGTCTTTATATTAAATACGAATTATTAGCTTGATGAACACTTATATAGATAGTCACGCACATATATATTTAGATAAATTTAAAGATGATCGGGCTGATGTGCTCAATCGTGCCTTCGAGGCTGGTGTAGATAAGATCTTTATGCCAAATATAGATCATACATCTATCGATGATATGCTTGAGCTAGAGCAGAAATACCCTAAAAACTGCTTTTCTATGATGGGTCTTCATCCATGTTCGGTTAAAAAAGACTTCGAAAAGGAGTTATACCTTGTGGAAGAGTGGTTAGGCCAAAGAAATTTTACAGCTGTCGGAGAAATCGGAACTGATTTGTATTGGGATAAAAGCTTTTGGGAACAACAAAAGGAAGCCTTTAACATTCAAGCCAGCTGGGCCAAGCAGAAAAAATTACCAATAGTAATTCATTGTCGGGAATCGATAGATGAAAACATTAAGCTTGTAGAAGATCTCCAAGATGAAGATTTGACGGGTGTATTTCATTGCTTCAGCGGCACACTCGAGCAGGCTAAAAGAATAATTGACCTTGGCTTTTACTTGGGTTTAGGCGGTGTGAGTACTTTTAAAAATGGAGGATTAGATAAGGTAGTTCCTGAGATCGACCTTAAACATATCGTACTAGAGACTGACAGCCCTTATTTGGCTCCTACACCACATCGAGGTAAGAGAAACGAACCGTCATATATTCCGGATATTGCCAAAAAGATAGCATCATATAAGCAGGTCGGTCTCGATGAAGTAGCTGAGATTACTACGCAAAATAGCCTTAAACTTTTCCGAGTCAATGCATTATAAGAAGGACAATATTATAACGTCAGCTAAGAATGCACCTGATAGCTCAGTGCTTATTATCTATACAGGAGGCACGCTTGGTATGGTCCATGATTCATCAGGCGCTCTAATACCTTTTGATTTTGCATCGATCTTAGATCATGTGCCTTCATTGCGTCTGTTGGAGCTTAACCTTACAGTGATAGCTTTCGAAAATCCTATAGATTCATCAGACATTACCCCAACAGATTGGATTGAGGTTGGGCATATCATTAAAGAAAACTATGATGATTTTGATGGTTTTGTGGTCTTGCATGGCACCGATACCATGGCATTTACGGCTTCAGCGATGAGCTTTATGTTAGAAAATCTGCAAAAACCAGTAATTTTTACTGGTGCTCAATTGCCAATTTCATCGTTACGCTCAGATGCAAGAGAAAATTTAATTACGGCTTTAGAAATAGCATCAGGTAGAGGAGGCACTGTGGTGCCTGAAGTTTGTGTTTATTTTGATTATGTATTGCTAAGAGGCAATCGATCAAAGAAAGTAGAAAGCCTTCATTTTGATGCTTTTGAATCAGAAAATTACCCGGTTTTGGCAGAATCCGGGGTGGTTATCAATTACAATCAAGCTGTGATTCATAAGCCTGAAGGTGATATTCCACTGGTTTTTCACGAAAGTTTTGATAACAATGTAGCCATTTTGAAGTTATATCCTGGCATTAGCAGAAAGGCCGTAGAAGCGGTATTTGGAATCGAAGGGCTTCGTGGAGTTATCATGGAAACTTTTGGTTCGGGAAATGCACCTACGGTAAGCTGGTTTAAAGAAGTGCTTGAAGACGCTAGAAATAAAGGAATCGTGATTGTTAATGTTTCTCAGTGCCCGGGAGGTAGAGTTTTACAGGGTCGTTATGGTACAAGCAAACAACTCGAAGCATTAAATGTGATAGAAGGCGCAGACCTTACATTAGAGGCAGCTTTATCTAAGTTAATGATGATCTTAGGTGAAGAAGAAGATTTCAAAGTAATTAGGAAAAGATTTATAGAGCCTATATGCGGTGAACTTAGCTTAAATTAACCTCTATTAAATTTATTTTATGCTTGCATAAAGTGTTTTTTATTGATTTATTTGTGCTTCCTGTGAGGCAAAAGGCCTTGCAAAAGGAGAGGTGACCGAGTGGTCGAAGGTGCTCGCCTGGAAAGTGAGTGTGCCCCACAAGGGTACCGGGGGTTCGAATCCCTTCCTCTCCGCGGAATTTGAAAGAGTGGAGAATAAGACATCATCTTAAGAGTATCTTACATGATGGAGTGTGATTGAAGGGAGAAGAGCGG
>NZ_SMMD01000578.1 GCF_009711475.1 Fulvivirga aurantia | reverse complement strand
ATCGACTGGACACCGTTTTTTCAAACCTGGATGCTTAAAGGCAAGTACCCTGCGATCTTTGAAAATCAAATAATAGGTAAAGAAGCGAAGAAATTATATGACGATGCTCAGGAAATGCTTGATGATATTGTTAAGAGTAAGTTACTGACAGCCAATGCGGTAATAGGCATTTATGAAGCAAAAAATGAAGGTGATGATTTAGGATTTTTTGATAATGGAAAGGCTAAAACACAATTTCACTTTCTTAGACAACAGGGTAAAAAAGGTAAAAACTTGCCAAACCTTTGTTTGGCAGATTTCATTTCTCCTAAGAGTGAAAAGGAATACGCTGGCTGCTTTGCTGTGACAGCTGGCATCGGCATCGAGGCATTGATTAAAAAATATGAGGAAGCTCATGATGATTATAATGCCATCATGGTGAAGGCATTGGCAGACAGATTGGCTGAGGCTTTTGCAGAATTAATGCATGAGAAAGTGAGGAAAGAAATTTGGGGTTATGCCAAGGACGAAAGTTTTGACAACGAAAGTCTAATTAAAGAATCTTATGATGGGATAAGACCGGCTCCGGGTTATCCGGCTTGCCCTGACCACACCGAAAAGAAATTACTCTTTGACTTACTCGAAGTTGAAAAAAATACCGGCATTACACTTACAGAGTCTTATGCCATGTATCCTGCTGCCTCAGTAAGTGGATTTTATTTTGCGCATCCTGAATCAAAGTATTTTGGACTAGGTAAAATTTCTAAAGATCAGGTGGAAGATTATGCCAGTAGAAAAGGCATGAGTTTAGAAGAAGCCGAAAAGTGGTTGGCTCCTAATCTTGAATACAAATAGACATCAATCAGTACGATAAAGCATATTATGAAAGTAATTGATCACATAAACAAAGCAAAACAAACACTTTTTAGCTTTGAAATTCTTCCACCTCTCAAAGGGGAAAACATAGAAAATCTATTTAACCACATTGATCCTCTGATGGAGTTTAATCCGCCATTTATCGATGTTACCTATCACAGGGAGGAATACGTGTATAAAAAGCGTGAAAATGGTCTCCTTGAGCGTAAATCTATTAGAAAGCGCCCCGGCACAGTTGGTATTTGTGCGGCTATTAAGAACAGATATGATGTAGATGCTGTACCTCATATCATATGTGGCGGTTTCAATAAAGAGGAGACCGAAAACGCTCTCATTGATCTTGACTTTCTAGGTATTGAAAACGTCTTGTTGCTACAAGGCGATGCAATCAAAACGGAGGCCTTATTTGTCGCAGAACCTGATGGGCATAAATACGCTTCTGACTTACTGGGACAGGTCGTAAACATGAATAAGGGTATATATTTAGATGAAGACCTGCAAAATGCCACTGCTACCAACTTTTGCATAGGTGTAGCCGGCTATCCTGAAAAACACTACACCGCTCCAAATTTGAGTACTGATATGAAGTACATCAAAATGAAAGTGGATATGGGGGCAGAATATATCGTAACACAAATGTTTTATGACAATTCAAAGTATTTTGAGTTTGTAGATAAATGCAGGGCCATGGACATCAATGTTCCGATTATACCTGGCTTGAAGCCAATCACCACTAAAAAACATATTACAGTCTTACCACGGTTTTTCCATATCGATATACCGGAAGAGCTAGCAGATGCTGTCGAAAAATGCACAGATAATAAGCAGGCAAAAGAAGTTGGTATTGAGTGGTGTATTAAGCAGTCAAAAGAACTTATGGAAAAGGGTGTGCCTGTTTTGCATTACTATTCAATGGGCAAGTCAGATCCTGTGTACCGTGTGGCTAAGGAGCTATTCTGATAGGTTTCTTTTCAGAAAGATAAAGTCGCCTCCTTCATCGCCAGCGAGGCTTATAGCACCATATTGAGGCACCTGGCCAGTCTCACTATTGTTTATAACTGCCACCTTAAAGTCCCCGTATACCTGCTCCGCTGATATTAAGGGAGATTGGTTATTCGTCAGGTTTTTGATCAGGTATTTTATGAATACGCTTTCATCTGGAACGGTTGAAAATGCTCCACTGGTCATGGCCTTCCTACTGGGGCGTTTATACATCTCCAGCATGGCCTTTCCGTTGTAAAAAACAGCTCTTTCCTTCAAAATACTGCCCCCAAAACAAGCATCTGTAATCAATAATGTGTGTTTTGAATCAATGGCTCTTACAAAGTCTCTTATGGTGCCATTTGACAGCCATTGGGCTTTAGAACTCATACTGGCATCTGAAGGCAGCCAAAAACCCTGCTTTAACTTTGCATCCCAAATCCCATGACCGGCATAAAAAATCAGTAAATTATCACGATTGGTTATTTCTTGCGAAAGTTTGTCAAATGCTTCAATAAGCATCGATCGAGAAGGATTCTGTAAAAAACTTATGTCTTCTTTTTCAAAAGTATAATGCGATTGCAGCGTGTTTATCAAAATAGAAGCATCTGTTATCGGTTTTGACAATGAAGGAATATCTGGGTCTGAATAATCATTTATCGCAATGACTAAGGCATAATATTTTCGTGTCTTTAAGGCTTTAATCAATTCACTCCCTTCAAAATCTTCGACTAAAAGAGGCTTGATCTTAATAGGAGGTGGCTCGGCAAGTTTTTGCTGATTGCTCACTCTGGTAAGTACAACATCTCCTTTAACCCCTGGCAGGCAACCTCCCCATATTATATTAGACCCATAAGTACCTTCTAGCTTATTCCCAGATAGAGCAAGTTTAAACTTTGGCAAACAGTGTAACCCGCTTTTATGGATAAATGCTGTGGCTGATAGCTTTGCCTGGCCCTTTTCTATGGTTCCGTTAAAGTAATATTTCGCTGAATCTTTGCTGCCATTTACTGAAGCCGTTCCTGTCAATACTTTTCCATCTTGATAGGCCGTCATGGTAAAATCATACTGCGTTTTACCAAATGTAGAGTGTCCTTTCCATTCTCCACCGTAATCCTGACTACTTACAGAGGAAGAATAAAGGATTAAGAAAACAAGCGGTATGAAATGGGTCTTAAACATCTGATCTTCAATTTAATAAATTATCAAAGATCAAATACAGATTAATAGTTTAAATCAAGTTATCAACTTCTTCTTTGGACATTTTAATCAAGAAAATGCGATTAAACCTACCTGCCACACTTACACTTCCGGTAATGGCCAGACCACCATCTTCTGTTTCGGTAAAACTTGCAACAGTGTAAGGATCTGCGTAACCAAAATATTTACTACCTAACAGTTCTCCGTTTTGATTAAAGGCATGAAGCACAACCTGACCGCTTTTCGTGTTACTGGCATAAAGCGTTATATCTTGTTGATTGATTGTAACAGTTTTAATAATCACCGGAGCATCAGGCACCAACTCAGGGAAAGGATTACCAATCATATCAGTTGAAGAAGTTTCACCCAGTACACTCACATCCTGATTGGGTAAGATATAATTATCACCGAAATTAAATCTCGACAGTGCAAATTTGGAATTGCCTATTGGCATGGCAGCACTTATTCCGCCATCATCTTGCTGCCCCTGAATAACCCCATCAGGCCCACTGCCATTTAGGTCTGTGAAAACCATAGACATGGTGTAATTATAAAAACCATTGAAAAAGTAGAGGTTATCAACCTGACCTGTGAAAAATGGCAACTGTTTTCCTGTACGCGTAAAATGCTTAATTATTGGAGCTTCTACATCTGAGCCGGCTCCTATAGTGAAGGATTCTGACTTTGTAGTATCACCTGTAAAGTTCACAGTAGATAAAACTGTGTTTTTCGATGCATTATCGTAAGAAAGCAGTAACAATTCATCACTATTTGATGAGTTAAGAGATAAAGGATATTGAAGGCCACCTAACGCGCTGTTTGTGGTAGCCAAATCGTTAGAGGAGATTTCGATTAAGTTAGCCTGAAGGTTTACTTCATTCATAGCCGTGAAAAAGAACCTATTGTCGGTTGTTTTGACCAAGCCAGGTGCAGGGTGAACCATACCTTCTAACCTAAGATCTGCTACAAACTCACCTTTGTTGTCGGTCTTTAAAAGATAAACTCCTGTGAAATCTGAATCTTCAATTCTTCTGGCGCCTAATATGATGTAACCCTCATCTGCTGTTTGTTTTACATCTATTGGAATAAAGGATGATTCGAAGTTTTTGTCGTCATAAATTTTTAAAAAAGAAGCTTTTGGAAGTGCCTCATTTTCTGATATGTCGCAGCTTGCCAACAATATAGTTGTTAAAAACAATATGGTAATTCTTGTTATCATCAGCTTTTAATTAGTCG
>NZ_SMMD01000646.1 GCF_009711475.1 Fulvivirga aurantia | reverse complement strand
TTTAGATCAGAAAATTGCTTCATCCAACAAGCCGGTGTATGGTGTAAATACGGGATTTGGGTCTCTTTACAACAAAAACATTAGCAACAACGACCTAAGTAAGCTTCAGGAAAACTTAGTAAAATCTCACGCTTGCGGTACCGGAGATGAGGTGCCGGACGAGATTGTGAAACTGATGCTATTGCTTAAAATCCAGTCGTTGTCATACGGAAACTCAGGTGTGCAGCTTGCCACGGTCAAAAGACTCATTGATTTTTATAATCACAACGTTTTACCTGTAGTATATGAAATGGGCTCTTTGGGAGCTTCCGGTGATTTGGCTCCTTTGGCTCACCTTTCTCTCCCCTTGATTAACCTGGGAGAGGTACGCTATAAAGGCAAAAGAATGCCAAGCAGTGAGCTCAACAGCATTATGAAATGGGAGCCTATTGAGTTTAAAGCAAAAGAGGGCTTAGCGTTACTCAACGGCACACAATTGATGAGTGCTTATGGTATTCACTGCCTCATTCATGGTGAAAAGCTGCTTAATCTTGCCAGTACCATCGGGGCACTTTCTCTTGACGGATTTGATGGACGGATTGAGCCTTTTAGCGAAAGCGTGCATCGCATCAGACCTCAGCGAGGTCAGGTGATGATCGCCCGTAAATTCAGACACTTATTAGCGGGTAGCGATATTATTGCGCAACCAAAAAAGCATGTACAGGACCCTTATTCTTTTAGGTGTATTCCTCAGGTGCATGGAGCCAGTGCCGATGCCTTGTATTATGTGAAAGATATTTTCTTAACGGAAGTAAATAGTGTCACTGACAATCCTAATATCTTTCCAGACGAAGATGAAATTATTTCTGCAGGTAATTTTCATGGGCAACCCCTAGCCTTACCCTTAGATTTTCTGGGTATCGCCTTGGCAGAGCTAGGTAATATTTCGGAACGAAGAACCTATCAACTGATCTCTGGCGCACGCGAACTGCCTAATTACCTTGTGGCAAATCCCGGTATTAACTCTGGACTTATGATTCCTCAGTACACAGCCGCCTCTTTGGTGAGTCAGAATAAACAATATTGCTCACCTGCCTCAATAGACAGCATTGTTTCTTCAAACGGACAGGAAGATCATGTGAGCATGGGTGCAAACGCAGCCACTAAAACACTGAAGATAGTTAACAATCTTTACCGTATATTGGCTATTGAGTTGATAACGGCTGCACAGGCGATCTCTTTTAGAAGGCCATTAAAGACCTCCGAATATCTGGAAGATTTTATGGGCAATTTTAGAGAAAAGGTGCCGTTTATTGAAGATGACCGTGTATTGCACGATGACATCGCCAATGCCGTTGATTTTTTAAAGCAAGTAAAACTTTAGTGCACAAATTAGCCACATATTTTTTTCTGGTCGTTTTCTCATGCCTGATTGGTCAAAAATTGGTGGCTCAACCTTTTCCTAGTGCCAATGGCTGGTTTGAAGTAAGCGCGATCAGAGGGTGTACAGGCACTTCTGTGACTGTCAATGTCACACCTTCTGCACCAATTGACTGCGCTGCTTGCCCCATAGAATGGAGAGACGGCTCAGGCAATGGGCATGTTACAACTAACCCTACGCACACCTATAATCAGGCTGGTGAATTTTATTTACGGATCTTCTTCCAAAACGACAATGGCCCGGATTCGGTACTTATAGATATCAATCAGTCAGAACCCCCGGAATTTGACCTGTATGCGTGCACTGGCTTTAGAGTCTCAGTAGATATTACTGATACAAACTATGATAACTATGTCATAGAAGATGGACTTGGCGGAGAGGTAACTATTGCTCAGGGTGATCCGGATCCTGTTTTTTCTTATGGTAATAATGCATCAAGAACTATTACAGTCAGAGGTTTAGATGATGATGCAGTAGACAACTGCCCGGGCAACTCGCAGGATATCAATCCATTAAACGCACTTCCTGCCGGCTCAATAAGTACAGTAAACGTTATTTCTGAAAGTGAAGTAGTTTTAACATATAATCTGGCCGATAACATATTGTATCGACTACAAATCGTAGCAAATGGTGGCAGTGCTTATGCGCCATTGAAGTTCCTGAATTCATCAACCTCCTCTGATACGATTCGCAACCTCGACCTGGTTGATAACCATTATTGCTTTAGAATTGCCACCATGAATGCTTGTGATAACATAATTGACAACCTCTCACCAAGCATCTGCACAATCATTCCTAATCTCAACACTCAGGATAATGTCAACGAATTGTCATGGGAAACCTCGGATCCAAATGGTGTGCTCACTGGTTTTGATATTTATAGAGATGATGACCCTACAAATCCGTTGGTCACTGTACCAGCCGGCAATCGATCTTTTAGTGATATCGATATAATTTGTAATACTGAATATTGCTATACGCTCGTTGGTCAATATGGTAGTTCTACTAGTACATCTACTTCAGTTTGTGGCACTTCATTTAGCACAGTACCTCCAGATCCTATAGAAAACATCTCTGCCATAGTAAACGAGAATACTATAACTCTAAACTGGCAGGCCCCCTCTGCTGCCACCTCCTTATCTTACACTATTTTTAAAAACAACAATGGACAGCTGATTCAACAAGGTACAAGTGACACAACTATTTTTGTAACTAATGAGGTAGATCCATTGATGAGTCATTGTTTTGAAGTGCACACGCAAGATGAGTGCGGAAATGCTACTTCAGAAAGCATTTTAGCCTGTTCAATTGCTCTAGCCGGAAATATTGATGCTGAAGACAATATAACACTCAACTGGAATGAGTATGTAGGTTGGCAAAATGGTGTGACGTCTTATAGCATTATTAAATCGTATGGTAATGGCAATAGTTCAACATTTACAACAACTGATACCTCGTTTGTTGAAACAGACACCTCTCCAAATCAGGTAATCATCTATTCTATTCAGGCAAATCCTGCAGATAACTTAATAGAGAGTGTTTCAAACACTATAACACTGATTAAACCCAACAACATCTATTTTCCCAATGCCTTCACCCCGGATGGAGACGGCCTAAACGATAGTTTTGGTATCAATGGAAGGTTTATAGTCAATTTTGAGTTGAAGATTTTTAACCGTTGGGGTGAGATGATTTTCACCTCTTCTTCAATGGAAAACAATTGGGACGGCACACTCAATGGCAATCCATTACCACAGGGGTCATATGCTTTTACGGCTACTATGACAGATCAGGCCGGACGAGAAATTGAGAATGATGGCACCATCGTATTGCTAAGGAAATAATTATCACTATTTATCAGATTTAATTTTGAATTTGAAGCATTCCCATTCATTTTTGCGCTCCTAATTTAAAGTCTTGATTAACACATACCTAAAAACATCGTTTTAAGGGTAGACACAAAAAGCAGATATATATGTTTGATATGATGAAAATGATGGGCAAGATGAAAGAGGTGCAGGCCAAAGTAAAGGAGGCCCAGGCCAATCTTGTCAACATCAAAACTACTGGCGAATCTGGTGGCGGTATGGTAAAAGCTACAGTAAACGGTAAAAAAGAGCTTATTTCTCTCGATATCGATAACGAGTTGGTGAAGCCGGAAGACAAAGAAATGCTTCAGGACCTAATTGTAGCAGCTGTAAATAAAGCTACTCAGGAGGCAGAAGTACTTGCTAAAGAAGAAATGAAAAAAAGCACCGAAGGATTGTTGCCTAACATACCAGGCATGGATCTGAGCGGCATGTTTTAATGAGAGTAGCAGTTGTAATACTCAACTACAACGGCAGACATTATCTGGAGAAATTTCTCCCGGGAGTGGTAGCCAATAGTAAGGGCCACCGCGTGATAGTGGCAGACAATTGCTCTACAGATGACTCTGTAGACTTCCTTAAAAGCAACTTTCCTGAGGCTGAGCTTATCCTAAATACCACCAATAAAGGCTACAGCTATGGTTATAATGAGGCGCTAGGTAAACTAAAGCAGGAAAAAATCGACTATTACGTCTTGCTCAATTCTGACGTAGAAGTCACGCCAAATTGGATTGAGCCTGTAGTCAAGATGATGGACGAAGACTCATCAATTGCCGCTGCTCAACCTAAAATACTAGATCAGAAAAGAAAAACCCATTTCGAGTATGCGGGTGCTGCGGGCGGTCACATCGACACGCTGGGCTATCCGTTTTGCAGAGGTCGTTTGTTTTTAAACCTTGAGCAAGATCAGGGACAGTACAATGACCCACAGCAAATCTTTTGGGCAACTGGAGCATGCTTATTTATCAGATCATCGGTTTTTCACCAACTAGATGGTTTTGACCCTGACTTCTTCGCACATATGGAAGAAATTGATCTGTGCTGGAGAATCAATAATGCCGGCCTTAAAGTCTATTACAATGGAGAAAGTAAGGTATATCATGTTGGTGGTGGAACATTAGATAAATCGAACCCCAGGAAAACCTACCTTAATTTCAGAAACGGACTTTCGCTATTATATAAAAACTACACTACAAGCGAGCTTTGGCTCAAACTGCCTATTCGCATATTATTAGATATAGTAGCTTCCATCAAATTTATGGTGTTTGACTCATTTAAAGATGGGCTGGCTGTCATCAGAGCACATGTAGATTTTGTTACAGAGCTCCGTTCAAACTTCAAAAAGAGACAAGCAACCAAACGACAGAAAAAGATGAGTAAGCTACCTATTATATATAGTGGCTCTATTGTTTTTGAACATTTTGTGAAAGGTAAACAGAAGTATAGCCAGCTAAAATCTGACTAGTAATACCACACCGAGTTGTTTCTTCTTCTAAGGTGCTTTCTGAGATTCATAATGAATGCCATGCCCAGATATATGATAATGGGAGAGCCAAATGTGAGGAAAGAAGCATATATAAAGAAAAGCCTAATACTGGATGTAGCCAACCCCAGCTTATCACCAAGCCTGGTGCACACGCCAAATGCGTATTTTTCGAAGAAATGCTGTAGCCTTTTCATAGTGTAAATTTCTAAAAAAACGAGCGTTTTTAAAACAAATTGTACGCTTAAACCTTTATATCATGTGACTTAACGACAAATATGCGTCTTTACAAATATAAAGCGCACATTAATAAATGTCGCCTAGTCAAATGCGATTTTTTTTACTATAATTGCATTACTAATTAGATAACAATATTTTTGAAATCCT
>NZ_SMMD01000516.1 GCF_009711475.1 Fulvivirga aurantia | reverse complement strand
CAGGTTAAAAAACAAACAAAATGAAAAAGTTAGCAACAGTATTATTCGCAGTAATCGTGTCGTCAGGAGCAGCTTTGGCGCAAAGCAAAACGGTAGAAGAGTTTCACAATAAGTATAAAGATGATCGTGATGCTAAGGTGGTAAATCTAAATGGCCGACTATTTGATCTTTTCTCTTCTATTGCCTCGTGGGATGAGTCAGATGAAGAGGCTCAGGCTATAGCGCGTATAGCTGCCAACATCAAGTCTATGCAGATACTTTCTATCCCTCTATACAAAAGTGGGTTTAGCGATGAAGACATAGCAAAAATGCGCAAAGACCTGAGTAAAGAGAAGTACGAAGAGCTCATGACTGTGAGAGATGGTAGCGATAAAATCTATTTTATGACTCAGGGCGATGAGAAAACCATTAGAAACATGCTCGTACTTATACAGGAAGAGGAAGAGTTTGCGGTATTTAATATAAATGGTGTATTAGACACTAAAGACCTGTCTTACCTGGCAAAGAATCACGACAAGTGGCATTAAGAATTTAGGTATGTTTTTCGATTCATTTTGTATCTCCGGTACTTGTACTGGAGGTACTTTTTCCATTTTTAGCTATAACACACAATTCAGATGAAAAAAATATTAATTATCACCCTTCTTCTTGCTCCTGCAATAGCATTTAGTCAGAGTAAAACCACCAGACAACTGCAAGATAAATACGAAGATGCTTTTGGGTTGTTTTTTTACAACAACACACTCAATATGCTAAATCAAAATGATGATGAAGATTTTGCTGAGCTCATCAAAGACATCGACAAGATGAAATTTCTGAGAATAAGCAAAGCTGAAAATGACATTGGAAATGATGAGATCAGTGAGCTGATAGAAGATTACAAAGACGAAGACTTTGAAGATCTGATGAACATGCGCCATGAAGGTATGAACGTACAGGTTTACATCCAGGAAGATGATGGAGTGACAACTGGCTTGGTGTTTTTAATGACAGACGATGAGACTTTATCAATTCTCGATGTAAAAGGCAAAGTGCCTATGAATCAGCTGGCTTCGTTAATTTCGAAGGTCAAGAACATCGACTAATCATAGCTTATCTGTAAAAGCTGCCGTTTGTCATCACCTCACTGGCGGGTGTGATGTTTTTTTATAATTTCGTTAGAAATCATTTTTTATTTTGGATACAGTTCTTTCTATTAAAAACCTGACCAAGCACTATGGTCGCGTTAAAGCACTCAACAACCTTTCGCTTGATGTAGCCAGAGGCAATGTTTTTGGTATACTTGGGCCCAATGGTAGCGGTAAAACAACTACGCTTGGTATTTTGCTCGATGTAATAAACAAGACCAGTGGCGAATTCGCCTGGTTCGGTCAACCGCCATCTAAGGAAGTGCGCAAGCGCATCGGAGCTATTTTAGAGACACCGATATTCTATCCATATTTGTCGGCTACTAAAAACCTTCAGATTGTGGCAAAAATCAAAGGAGCCTCTGTTGAAAATATTGATCCCGTACTCAAAAGGGTAGAGCTTTACGAGAGGAGGCACGATAAGTTTAGAACCTATTCTTTAGGTATGAAACAGCGCCTTTCGATAGCATCAGCACTATTGTGTGACCCTGAAGTTATGATATTAGATGAGCCAACAAACGGTCTCGATCCACAGGGTATTGCAGAAATAAGAGAGCTGATCAAAGAGATAGCCAAAGATGGTAAGACAATCATATTGGCAAGTCACCTACTTGATGAGGTACAAAAGGTTTGCAGCCATTTTTGCGTACTGAAAAAAGGTAACCTGATCTATACAGGTAGTGTAGAAGATGTGAGTAAGGGAGCTGTTACGGTAGAAGTAAGCGCAGAGGATGATGATTTAAGCGAAATATTAGAAGCTTATGAGGGTAGCACCAAAGTAGAAAAAGATGGGGTACATCATCTTGTTTCATTAAAAGAGGGTAAAACAGCCACCGAGCTCAATGCTTACTTGTTTAGCAAAGGTATCACCGTATCACACCTCAACACCCAGAGAAAGAGTCTGGAAAAACAATTTTTAGAACTGCTAGCCGAATCTGACAATGCTTAAACTCCTACAAATAGATTTAGTCAAACTGAAAAACTATAGGGCCTTTTGGGTGCTCAATATTTTATACGGCTTACTAATTGTAAGCATTCCAATTACAGTTATGGAGTTTTTGAAGTGGCTAAAGCTTCAAGGGGCAGATTTTGATGGCTTTGATCCGTTGAAGATCCCTGTATTATACTTTCCGGATATTTGGCAGAACATAGCTTATGTCTACACATTCCTGAAAATCTTCTTAGCAATTGTAGTGGTAATATCGATATCTAACGAATATAGCTATAAAACTATCAGGCAAAATATTATTGATGGCATGAGCCGTATTGATTTCATAAAATCAAAGTTGGCTACCATTTTATTGCTATCGATTGGCTCTACGCTACTGGTTTTCATAACAGGAATGCTCACTGGTATCATCTACACGCCTAATGTCGAGTTTGCAGAGATGTTCACAGGTATTCAGTTTGTGTTTGCCTATTTCCTCGACTTGTTTACTTACCTGGTTTTGGCCTTTTTCTTAACCATTTTGCTCAAGCGATCAGCTTTAACTGTTTTTATTTTATTGCTTTTTACTCCGATTGAGTATGCGATTACAGCAAATTTGCCTGAGGCCCTTGAGTTTCTTATTCCATATTTTCCTTTGCACGCAATTAATAACCTAATAGCATTTCCTTTTAAAAAATACTGGTTCCAGGAGATTCAGGATTACATAGCCTGGGAGGCAGTGTTGGTTGTTGTTGCATACATTGTACTGTACGTTTATGCTATCAAAACCAAGCTCCAAAAGAGTGATTTATAGCTTTTTAGAAAGCGAGTTTGATAGAAATTTTTCCAGATCTTTTATGAAGCCTTTTCTTTCTGCTAGTTCGGAAAGGGAGGCTTCAAATGTTTTTACTTCACTGAGTTTAGGAAAACTCAATTTGGCATTTGCTACTGAGTAAGCGGCCATGAGCGTAAAATAATTGAAAGCCAAAATAATGTATTGAACACCATCTACAGGCACTTTTTTGAACCCGATTTTAGTAGCTGTTCTCTCATTAATAATATATGATGTTCCTTTAAGTGACTGATCAGTCATTATGCCTGTTTCATAGGCATTAATTAAGCTCAACAAGCCTCTCAAATACCCAAGAATGATGAACTTTTTACGCTCCTGACCATTCAGTGATTTATCAATCGTAAATACATAATCAAACAAGGTGCCTCCGTGTAATATGAGTTTGTTATTTCCGGACTTTTGAGTGATAAAAAGAGGAGAATGATAGACAAGTGTGCCTTTCAACTGACCCATAGGGGTATCTATAAAAGGAGCTAAAAATAAAATGTAAAGCAGCAATAAAAGACCCGCAATGAAAAATTTAAATACGAAAATTAACACCAGAATAGGTATTATAAAACAGAGAGAAATCCCTATAACCTTCCAGTAATATG
>NZ_SMMD01000743.1 GCF_009711475.1 Fulvivirga aurantia | reverse complement strand
CTTTACCCGAGGGTAAAATAAAATGTGCTCCCTTTGCTTTCAACAGACTCTGCCCAGACCTCACCCCCATGTTTTAGAATGATTCTCTTTACCGTAGCCAGACCGATACCATTGCCTTTAAAGTCTTCGTTGCTATGCAGTCTCTGAAATGGGCCAAAAAGTTTATCGACATATCTCATGTCAAAACCTGCACCATTATCTGATATATAGTAAATGGTTTTACCATCTTCGGTTTTAGTGCCAAACTCAATGTGTGGGTTTGCAATCTTTGAGCTGTATTTGATCCCGTTTTCTAACAGGTTCTGCAATGCATTTCCTAGAAGATTTATATCTCCATATGCTTTCACTCCTTTTTCGATGTTTATTGTCGTATTACCTTTTTCAAGCAGGTCGAAGGTTTCCTTTACAAGTTGCGACAGGTCGAGTTCTTTTTTGTCTACCGGCTTTCTGGATACCCTAGATAAAGTCAGCAAATCATCGATGAGTGCCCCCATTCTTGATACTCCTTTAAGCACTCGGTCGAGGTAATCCTTGCCGTCTTCGTCTAAAAGGTGCTCATAGTCTTCTTTAATGGCATTCGTGAATCCGTAAATTCCTCTTAGTGGAGACCTCAGGTCATGCGATACAGAATAGCTAAATGACTCCAGTTCTTTATTGATGGAAGCAAGCTTGATGTTGTTTTCACTCAATTCTTTTGTGCGCTCTTCAACCTTAGCCTCTAGCGACTGGTTGATTTCAATCATCATTTCTTCCTGTTTCTTCGCCACCGTTATGTCACGTGCTAAGCCCGAAATACCTATAACACCTTCGTTTTCGTCTAAAATTGGGCTAAGTGAAACTTCTGTGAATGTACCTGCAGATTGGTCTTCTTCTAACCAAATCAATTTTTCCTTTGAGGAGAGCACCTTGTCATACTTTTCTTTCCAATAGGCGTTTAACTCTTCTGGATTACCATCGTCAAGTATCATGTCTCCTATTTGGGGCTTGTCTCTATATTTATTTTCTATGATGCTCTCAAATGCAGTATTAAATACTGTGAGCTCATACTTATTATTGATAGACCATATGGGGCTTTCTGTGTTTTCAATGATTGCAAAAAGGTTGCTTTCATTTTCTCTGATCAAATGCTGGTCTTTTTCTGACTTATCGATATCCTGAAAAAGGCCTCTTAGTTTTACCGTTTTACCTTCGTGAACGAATGGTATGCCAATGGCATGAACCCATATCTCACGTTTTGATGCAGTGATTAACTTTAACTTTTTGTCCCAGCTTTTGCCTTCGTTTATGGCTGTTTCTACTGCCTCGGCAATTTCTGACTTGTAGTCGTCATGGTAAAAGTCTATAGCACTTTCAAGGTTAATATCTGAGCCTCTTGGCACTTCATGTATATCATATACCTTGTCAGACCAGTATATATCATCCTTCTCCAGGTCAACTTCCCACACACCAATGTTGGCAGCTTCCTGCACAGCTTTAAATAGGCTATTTAAATACTCTAATTTGTTTTTAGCTTTTATAAGAGAATCTGTTCGCTTTTCTACGACCTCTTCAAGTTCATCATTTAGCTGTTTAAGCTTTTGTTGCGCTAGATTTTTTTCTTCTATTTCTTTGTGAAGTTTTTGATTTAATGCTTGAAGTTCTGCAGTCTTTTCTGCCACTATTTTTTCTAAAGTGGCAGGGCTTTTAAAGTCCATAAGCTTTGGGGTAACTTTTACCAGAGCGAACACAGTACCCCATGAGATTAGAGCGGTACCCATTCTTACCACTGCACTTAGTTTGTAGGCTGGCCACCAAAATATTGCTGCATCAACCAGGTGGGTGATGCCGCAAGCAAGAATAAAGGCGATGAATAAAAATAATATGCTGTGAAACGGAACCTCTTTTCTTCTTTTGTACAAAAAGTACCCTAAGATGAGAGGGATAAGAAAATAAGCAGCCCAGATCATGAGGTCAGAAGAAATGTACATCCAACCATGAAAATCAGTCCAGACGCCACAGTACCACCGGGCAGGCCATAAGCTGGTATCTAATATATTACTAAAAAAACCTGATGAAGTTGCTGATGACTCTAGCACAGGCAGGCTCTCTATTGAGCAGGTAGTAATAGCCGTTTGCTCTACAGGGATTATGGCCAAAGATTCTTCAGCATAAGATGTCACTGTAATTAGGGCTAAAAAAATATAAAGAAAAGCTGCTTTCATCGGGAGTAACTTTTGGTTAATTCAATTTTAGCTATACCAATGGCCAAGTGGAAATTTATTCGGTGAGCGGTATAAGCTGCCCGATGAATGAAACAGATTTTTTATAAATTACCCTGAATTATGTTTAAAATGAGGAAATCGAAGTTTTAGATGAGTACAGCAATTGGTAAGCGAGGTGAGGATCAGGCTTGTGAATTTCTAGAGGGTAAGGGCTACATTATAAGAGGGCGGAATTATCGAGCCGGAAGAAATGAAATAGATATAATAGCCGAAAAAGATGCAGTAATTGTATTTGTAGAAGTAAAGGCAAAATCTAACCTTAGATTTGGCAACCCGGAAGAATCTGTTGATGCAAAAAAAGCAGCAAGGGTAGTAGAAGCAGCTGATCAGTACATTTTTGAAGAGGGTTGGGAAGGCAACATACGTTTTGATGTAGTCGCCATCTCAACTCAAAAGGGACAGGTTAGCATCTTACATTTCGAAGATGCTTTTTACTAGTCAAGGTTGGGGATCGTAACAACAAAGTTTGAGCCCACACCCTTAGAAGACACTACATTGATTGTGCCCGATAGTTTTTTTATAGTTTCCTGAGTCAGGTATAAGCCCATTCCAGAGCCTTTAGAAGCCTCCGATGCGCGGAAAAACATCCTAAATATTTTATCCATATTTTCTTTAGTGATACCTTCACCGTTGTCGCAAACCTCAATCTTTACCTGTTCCTGGTTTACAATCACCTCGATATCTACAAACCGCTCAGCTTTATCAGTATCCTGAAAGAAAATGGCATTTTCGATAATATGCGTTAAGATAAGATCTATACGTACTGTGTCAGATTTGAAAATCTTTGGCTGTCTTACCCGTAGGTTTACCTTTACTTTGTTTTCTTTAATTTTTGATCGATTTCTGGCAAGTATGCCTTGTATAATCGTGTTAAAATCTACATCATTTCTTAGCACTGGCCCACGTGCATTGCCAACATATGACTCCAGAGATTTTAAAAATTTGTCCATGCGCGCTACACTTTCATTGATAAGTGTAAGGCACTCATCTGTAGCTTCTTTTTGCGTAGACATCTCAGCTAATCTGAGCAGGCCTTTAATCGATACCAAAGGTCCTTTTAAGTCGTGTGAGCAGCTGTAGACAAATCTGTCTAATACTTCGTTTATTTCTGAGAGTTCGTTTACCGCGTACTGGGTTTCGCTGTGGGTCGCTTCCATCATTTTTAGTGTTTTTCTACAATTTCAAATATCACAATAGCGTGTTTGAAATTTGTAAGGGGAATTGCTGAATAGCGAAAATCAGTGCTATCACCTAAAAAATGAGGATTTATGAGGCTTCTGAGCCCATATTGAACTCTTATGGCGGCAACGTGAAAGAATACTAATTGCCAGGTGGAAAAGTAGGCTAGGGGTAAACCCTTACATGTAAGGGTAAAAGTTTAAGATTTAGAGCTCGATGATCTCGTTTTTGATGGCATACTTTACCAACTCTGCTGTGTTTTTCAGCCCAAGTTTATCGAGGATGTGCGACTTGTGAGTTTCTACTGTCTTTATGCTTATAAAGAGCGTATCAGCCACTTCCTGGTTGGTTTTACCTGTGGCCACTTCTTTTAGCACTTCCATTTCACGCTTGGTAAGGTCTTTGTTTTTGGCCTTAGATTTTTGTTCACCAGTTTCCTGCTGGTAGTATGAGTCAAATATGATTTTTGTAATTGATTCTGAGAAGAATTTCTCTCCGGCATTTACTTTATTAATGGCATTTACCAGTGTGGTCTTGTCAACATCTTTAGGTAAATAACCTTCTATTCCAGACTTAATGCCTTCGCCTATCAGTCCCTGGTTTACTTCCTGAGAGATGATTATGACTTTAATATTCGCGTTTTGCTCCTTGATCCATCGAGTAGCTTCAATGCCTGTCATGCCACCCATCATGATGTCCATCAAGATGACATCGGGTACTTTTTCTTGTGCCATGTTCACGGCTTCTTCTCCGCTCCCGGCAGAACCTACAACAGTGATGTGCTCAATATTACTTAGCATAGCTGCGAGGCCATCGCGAAGCAGCTGATGATCGTCTACCAACAAGACACGTATTTTGCTCATTTTGATCTTATTTCTTCAATTGCATCTATCAACACAGTAGCTGGGCAGGGTTTTGTAAGATATTTGTCTGCTTTTAAGGCAAACGCCTGATCCTTATCCTCTTTTGCTGCTTGTGCCGAAAGTACAATAATAGGAATTGATCTAAATTTATCAATACTTTTTATTTTTTCAATCAATTTATACCCATTCATCTCGGGCATCACAAGATCGGTGATGATAACATCTGGTTTTTTACTGCTTACCTGGCCAAGGCCATCAAACCCGTTGGTAGCGGTTATTACTTCATACCCTTCCATCAGTAAAATGTCCTTAATTTCATCTAATAAGGACAGTGTGTCATCTATAAGAAGGATTTTCATGCAGTTGTGGGTATGTTAATTCTAAATGTTGTTCCTTTTTCCAACTCACTTTCCATTTTAATTGTACCGTTGTGTATATCAACGGCTTTTTTTACAATGGCGAGACCTAAGCCGGTGCCCTGTATCGCTCCCACATTATTAGTTCTGTGGAAAGCCTCAAAGACTTTATCCTGGTCCTCTTCAGAAATGCCCATTCCCCAATCTTTTACGATGAGATCAAGCTCTCCCTTTTTGTAAATAACATCTAGTAACACTTTGTTATGATTTGGAGAGAATTTGATGGCATTTGATAATAGGTTGATTAGTATATTTCTTAAAAGTTTTTCATCTACCATTATTTCCGACACTTCGGTGGCGATAGATGTCATAATTTTATGAGTGCCTTTTGTGCTGTGCTCAACCTCTTCTACTAATTTCTTAATAAAACTGCTAATATGCACGTTTACCGGGTTCATATTGATTTTCCCGGCCTCACTTTTACCCATTACAAGTACATCATCGAGCAAAGTTGTCATGTGCTTCACCATTTCGTCTATCTTACCGAGTTTCTTTTCACGCTCACCAGCGCTGATCTTATGGTTATAACGGCTAAGAAAATCAGCGGCAAATGAGATAGTAGAAAGTGGCGTTCTGAATTCATGAGAAGCCATACTCACAAATTTAGATTTCATAGCCACGAGTTCTTTTTCTTTAGTAAGCGCCTCATTGAGCTTTTCGGTACGCTCGGCCACTCTTTGCTCCAGTTTATCTCTATATTGAATAAGCTCCGTGATATCCTGGCCAACTCCTAGCACACCAATTACTTTACCTTTTACGTCTCTGCGTGGTGTAGCGTTAAAAAGCATGGTCACCACCTGACCGTTACGTGTGTAAATTGGCAACTCATAGTTAGTTACATTTTTACCTCTAAGAGCACTCTTGAGTAGGTCTGTAACAGCCACTTTATAGCCGTCTAAAATAAATTCGTTGATCAGAATTTTACCAAGTACTTCTTTCTTTTCAAATCCCGTGATTTTTGCACAAACCTGATTCCACTCGTTGATGCGACCGTGCCAATCGATACCGAAAATGGGTGCGTTGGCTGTGTCAATTAGGGTCTTCAGCTCTGTAGCGGCATTGGTGATGCGCTCTTCAGATATTTTTTGTTTTGTAATGTCGGAAAAGGAGAGCACCACGCCTCTTTTGCCATTTGGCTCTTCGTAGGCCACCGAGTTAACAGAAACCCATGTTATGCTTTCATTTAACTTAGATTGTAAACCAATAACAAACTCTGTGCACGACTCACCTGTACGCAATGTTTTGATAGAGGGAAACTTGTATACCGGCAAGATTGTATGATCGGAGGCTAAAATATTATAATCACCTCTGGCCATTGATTTAAAGTCGGTAAAATTAAAACCCAGAGCATCCATAAATCTTGCGGCACTTGGGTTGTAAGTGAGAATATTGCCTTCACTATTAAAAAGGACTACACCTTCGGCAATGTTGTCTATGACACTATAATATCTTTCTTCACTTTCTGCGAGGAGGTTATAGGCAAGCTTTTGCTCAGTAACATCACGAGAGGCACTTACTATTTGCGTAAGAGTACCGTTTTCGTAAATCGGTTGAAGTAAAGTTTCTACATGCGTATAAGTACCATCTTTGCGCCTTAGCCTATAATTGAATTTTAGATAAGAGTCTTCAGCATTATCAAAAGGATTTTCATATGTTTCCGGGTCAAAATCATCTGGATGTATATTGTCAAAATGAAGTTTGCCGATAAGCTCTTCGGGAGTATAACCAAGGATTCTTTCTACGGAAGGACTTACCCAAATATAAGTAGAGTCGGGCTCGTGTATAACTACAAGATCCTGAATGTTGTTGGCTAGCAATTGATACCTTTTTTGGCTCTCCTGCAGCTCTTTTTGTGTTTTTATTTGTTCCTTTCTTCTTTGGTGCTCTTTGAGCTCGCGTTGTAAAGCAGGAAGGAGTCGATGTGTATCGCTTTTAAGAATATAATCATTGGCACCGGATTTCATGGCCTCAACAGCCACCTCTTCTCCAATAGTACCAGATACGATGATAAATGGCAGGCTTTGATCTTTCTTTCTCAATTGCTCAAGTGCGGTAATAGCACTGAAACGAGGAAGTGTATTGTCGCTTATAACAGCGTCCCAATCTTCGCACAAGCAAGTTTCCAGTTCTTCAGGTGTTTCTATACGCTTCGTCTCCACGTCATTCCAGCCCTTCTTTACTTGTCTTACCAGTAACTCGTAATCGTCTACAGAATCTTCAATAACAAGTATGCGTACATTATTTTTCATAATTCCTGAAGGCTTACTTTAAATATGCCTTCTAATG
>NZ_SMMD01000262.1 GCF_009711475.1 Fulvivirga aurantia | reverse complement strand
AGCACAGATTACAAACGAGTAAGCATTTCTGAAATTGAGACAGGCATACAGCAATACATTCAAGAAAAAACAAAAGCTGATGATGGCTATTTCAAAATAGAAGATGGTGATAGTCTGCTACGTTTGAAATTGGTGAGAGTACATACCGAGTACCTTTCCAACCTTGGTCCACAGCGCTACTTTGCCTGTGTAGATTTAGCAGAAGTGGATGGCAATGTGTATGATGTTGATTTTTTTCTATCCGGTGAGCCCGGAAATATGACAGTTACAGAAACCACCGTCCATAAGCTTAATGGCAAGCCTTTTTATACCTGGAAACAGCGCAAGGATAAAACCTGGCATCGGGTGGCGGTAGAAAATGCAGACAATCGACTAATGGGTGTCATTGAAAAAGAAGACAAGTTTGAATTTACTTATGAAGCAAAATTACCAGAAATGAAGGAGCCTTCTCGACTTTGGCTTCCACTGGCGCAGACTGATGATTTTCAGGATGTAGAGATAGTTTCCGTAAAAACACCCGTAAAGCATCAGATTTTACAAGAGGATGACTACCAAAACAGCATGATGTATCTAGAGTTGACCCCAGCACAAAGTGGCTCAACTGTAGCGGTAACTTATAAGGTGAAGAGAAAAGAAAAGTCCTCATACTCAGCCGATGATAAGAACCTGGAGCGATACCTTCAAGGCAGTGAACTACTCCCGGTTGGTGGTCGATTTAAAGAAATTGTTGATGAAATTCTGATCAAGACACCTGAAGACAACAAACTCATGCAAGCACGTGCTATTTATGATTATATCATTGATAATGTAGCTTATAAGAAAGTAGGTGTTTATGGCACAGGAGACGCCAATTATGCGTGCGATGCAAAAAGTGGCAATTGCACTGAGTTTCACTCATTTTTCATTTCACTAGCCAGAACGGCCGGCATTCCAGCGAGATTTGCTATAGGCGCTTCTATTCCTTCGGAGCGAAATGAAGGGGGCATCAATGGATATCACTGCTGGGCAGAATTCTATGCAGAGGGTAAATGGTGGCCTATCGATATCAGTGAGGGCAATAAATATACACCACTGGCAACCTATTACTTTGGACATCACCCTGCTAATAGAATTGAGCTTAGCCGTGGAAGAGATCTGCAACCAAATCCAGGCCCTTCCTCTGGCCCAATTAATTTTCATGCGTACCCGGTACTGGAGGTAAATGGCAAAAAAACTGATGTAAAAACTACTTTTTCCTTTATGAGAGGGTAGTGCAATTAGCAATTAGCAATGTACAATGAGCTGTGAGCTTCGAGCCTTTAGCTGTGAGCAGTGAGTGGGATTGATCAACATACGCCAGGCGCTCTTCTCATCTTAAAAAAGACTCTTCGCTAGCGCTCTGAGTGA
>NZ_SMMD01000652.1 GCF_009711475.1 Fulvivirga aurantia | reverse complement strand
TAGCTCAACTGAATAGAGCACTTGATTACGGCTCAAGAGGTTGCAGGTTTGAATCCTGCGGAGGTCACAAGAAAGCCCTGCATCTGCAGGGCTTTTTTTTGTGCTCTTTTTTTAACAACCCCAGTTCAAATAAGATTTTAGATTTTCAATGAAAACTATCCTCATGGTGATTGCCTGTATACACGGGCAAATAGGGGGTTGTTTTATTTTAGAAAAAGAATAATCTTGAAAAATGGAGATTGTTAGATATCTGCTTTTGTGTTACGCCTTCCTGGCCGTTTTCGTATCTGGGGGATTGTTCTTTAAGAAATCTGGCAAAGCGTATTTAATGCTTTCAGCATTTACTTTGTTATTGGCCTATGAGCTTGTCTATTTTTTGTACTGGACTAGCCAAATCGTTTTTATTTATCCAAGCCTCTCTTTAAAAGGATATTTTGTGATGGGCTTTTTGTATGGCCCTATCCTTTGGCTTCATTTTAAAGTTGTCTTACATGATGACCAATTCAAGTGGAGCGATTTACTACACTTTATACCAGCAGTTCTCATGTTTTTTGCAATCGTAGATATTTGGTTTATGCCAGCCATGGATCGCATTCAATACGTAAGCGAGAATTTTAACAGCAGAATTATGCCTTACAACTACGCCAGGGCAATACATATACTCGTTTACGGATTGCTGATAATAGCCACTATTGGACGGAATTATCGAAATTTAAATGGTAAGAAGAGATTGTATTCATTAATTCTCTGTGCCATTTATTTTTTGGCAGCAGTTTTTGTTTCCTGGCTCACGGAATATGCTGTTGATTGGAGGCAGTTTGCTTACTATTATCTCTTTTCCTGTTCTAGCATATTGGTAATGGCGTTTTTGCTCTACACAGAACCTGACTTTTTAACGAAAATCACTAAAAAATACCTCAGCTCATCGCTATCAAAGCAAGATATGAGAAGGATTAAGGGAAAAATCGAAGGTGAAATACGTGATAATCAGTTATTTCTTAGACGCGATCTCACTATCGTAAAATTGAGTGATTTAATTAGCGAAAAGCCACATAGTATTTCACAAACACTTTCTGAGGAAGTGAATGAAAGCTTCAACGACTATCTTAATAAGCATAGAATTGATCACGCTAAGAAATTACTCCATAGTGATGATTTTGGGCACTACAAGGTGGAAGCTATTGCTATTGAATCAGGATTCAATAATAAGGTCACTTTTAACAAAGCATTTTCTAAGTTTACCGGAATGACTCCCTCTTCTTTTCGCACTCAAAAACGAGTCAATAAAAAATTATAATTGGCCTTTAGCCTTACTAACTCATTTTTTAAATGCAACGATATTATTGCATGACTCATTTTAATAATTATCGGGTAAATAATAATTAGAATTAACCTCAAAGTCTTTTTTACCTTATTTAAATGCAGTCTTCATCCGTATTTTGTTGAGATATTAATTTTGACTTAACTAATTCATAATCTATGAAGTACAGTATTTATCTCACCTTTGTTCTGGCACTATTCGGTTGCAGTCACTCAAGCATGGAGCTTGAAAAGTCCACACACATCACAGAAAACGATGTAAAGGAGCTTATGAAAAAGTGGGAATTGGCATATCAACAGCGGGACACAGTCTTATTTCGTGAAGTACTTGACGACAGTTATCAATATTCTGGAAATGTAGACGGTACATCAGTAGATAAGCACGGAATGATTAATGAACTTGCTACAGCCGGCTACACATTCTTATCAATCAATTTCACTGACTTTTCTATAGATTACTACGAAGACATTGCAATTATACGAGGGAGAGAGGCTATTAACCTGTTAATAGATCAAGACACAGCTACCTTTCATCTGCGTTTTACCGATGTGTATCAAAAAAGAAACGGAAAAACACAAGCTATAGCTACTCACAGTTCCCCAATTGAGAATTAAGAGCTATGAGAGTAACTATCTTATTTTGCTTGGTATTACTGGTTTTTTTAGGTGACTACTGCTTAGGTCAATCAAATAGGAGAAGCTTCGATACATTGATAGCCTATAAAATTGATGGTAGTATCACTTATGGCGAGATCAGAGACACAAGCGAATTCAAATATCAGTTGAAACACCCACACTATATAGTAAAGCAAAATGATGTTCACACGTATTTAGCTGTACGATCTAATTCCGGTACTATCATGAATGCATACATACTGCGTCATGATGGTTTAAAAGTTTTTCACGCATCGGCCGCTTTGGGTCAGGTAGCCTATGTTGGCTCTGGAGATACTCTGATGACAAGTGTAAAAGAATTTGACTGGGTCTTCAGGGATTCTACAGTATGGTCAGAACCACATCCCGAAGGCGTAGCCTCACTCGAAGCTTTCTTTAAAAGATTTGGTTGGGTGGCCAATGTGTGGTCAATGGGCTCATATCGGGAATATGAAAAGTTGCTTGATAATACCTTACTGTCAGACGAGGCAAGATTGTTGGTGAGCTTCGCCTCTATGGATGATGATATCTGGGAGGTAAAATTCTATGAAAATGGTAAACAGATTTCTCTAACCGGTGACGCAGAAATTGACAAGCAAGTGCATAATGGATACATTACACAAAAAATAAAAATTGAGAGATGATAGCTATTGAGGGTGGCTGTGGCTCAGCCTGTAGTATTAAGTTTTACAAATCTATAATTCATCATGCCTATAGTCCACTGTATTATATCAGACGTAGATAAACCTGTTGAAGAATATCTGGCCAATACTTTTGCTACTAAGATCGGAGTAGACCCTAATGAAGTAACGATTAGTTTGCTACCGGCTTATCGTCAATACGGTGGGCAGTACAAAATATTAGCTCATCTGTATTTACCCGACCTGTGGCAACCAAATCAGGTTGATGATATGCAACAAGCCCTGCTCGATGTACTTGTTTCCGGTTTTAAAGTTGATTCCAAAGAGATATTAATCCTTACACAGCTCTTGAAGTCCGGACGTGTTATCGACAGAGGAAAAGTAGTTAATTGGAAAAATTGATCAATTTATAATGAAGAATATTATCCGCACAATTACCTTATTTCTTCTCATGCTATCAGTCGTAGCTACAGGAACATTTGAGAGAACAGATGAAATAAAAATCGGAAATCAAGTTTGGATGGGCCATCATATTAGTTCGGAAAATATAGCGGGTATATGTTATGATCACAATGAGAAGAATTGTGATTTGTATGGGAAGTTAATGAGTAGGTCGCAAGCCTCTTATGCATGCCCTGATGGTTGGCGATTGCCAGGGCTCAATGATATTAAGGTTCTTCTTAGTAATCTAAATGGCATACCAAATAAGCTAGGGGGTAAATTGGTAGGTAATGATGTTTTGGTAAAATTAAACATCAAGCTAGGTGGCATTCACATGCGGAATGAGGATCATGATGTGTTTACTTCCAAAGATCAAATGGAAATCTGGCTAACAAGTTCTGATACCATTTGGAATAATCCAAACCCAAATTATGCCAAATACAATGGTAAGAAAGTAATCGGATTACATGTTTACAGAGTCAAAAATGATTCATTTAATATTGAACCGACTTACATGAACGCAAATGAAGTGCGATATGCCTATTGTAGGTGTATAAAAGATAAAGCGAATTAACATCCAACGTATAGGTAAGGTCAATTCCAATACAAAAGATCAGTGCTATTAGCTACTTTGCCTTACTATTCATCTTGTTGCCGATGTAATTTACCGCCTGGTTAATGGTCTGCAGTTGTTCGGCATCTTCATCGGGAATACGTATATCAAAAGTTTGCTCAAACTCCATAACGAGCTCGGCATAATCAAGAGAGTCAATTCCAAGGTCTTTTACGAAATTTGCATCAGCGGTTACTTCTGTTTCTGCGATGCCTAGTTTATCTACAAGTATCTGAGTGATCTTATTTTGAATGTCCATTGGGTATTTTCTTATAGCTAATTGGTAAAACTATAAAATAATGCGATTAACTAAAACCTTAAAAAGAACTCAGTGCCTTCGTCTACCTTCGATTTTACACCTAATACACCCTGATGTTGCCTCATGATTTGTCTGGAAAGGCTTAAACCAATACCGGAGCCGGTTTTTTTGGTAGTAAAAAATGGGATAAATATTTTTTCAAGGGCCTCTTCGTCTATACCACTGCCATTGTCTTTTATAGAAATTACAGGCCTACTCTTTTCATCAATATAAGCCTTTACCTCTACCAGTTTATTAGTTTGTTCATCAAAAGCCTGGATCGCATTTTTGATAAGGTTGATCAAAACCTGTTCGATCAGCTCTTTATCTGCATTTATTGTGAGGTTTTCCGGATCGATATGCACCTTTAGCTGAATACCATTTGACTCGATTTCATTTTTCAGCAGGGTCAGTAACTCATTGATAAGGCAGCTTACCTCAATTTCCTTGATTTTTGGTTTAGGGATGTGGGTAAGGTTTCTAAAATCCTGAACAAACCTAATAAGTCCCTGGCTTCGCTTTTTTATAGTTTGAATGGCAAGGTGAATGTCTTCGACTTCTTCATTACTCATGGCATTTACTTCCTGGTCATTGGCTAGCTGCAGTTGCAGTTCATCTTCTACTGTGTTTGCCAAAGATGAAATAGGCGTAACAGAATTCATGATTTCGTGCGTGAGCACTCGCACGAGGTTCTGCCATGCTTCCATTTCCTTCTCTTCCAATTCGTTTTGTATGTTCTGGATAGAGACCAACTTAAATTCTTCACCTCGTAATGTAAGCTCAATGGCATAGACAGCAAGCTGCACAATATCGCCACCAATTTCTAAACGAATAAGGTCTCTACCACCAGTGCGTAATCGCTTAAAAATATCAACCATGTTTGGGTCAACCTCAAGCAGATCGTCAATCATGATGGCCTGGTTTACTTTAAGCAGTTTTTTGGCAGCCGTATTCATGATCTGAATTTTGCCTTCTCTGTTAAAGGTGATTAGGCCAATTCCAACATGCTGCACAATGTTTTTCAGGTATTGAAAATCAGCTTCTTTCTCTTTTCGGGTATCTTTCAGCTTCTTTAAAGCCTCATTTAACTCCTTGTTTAGCTTATTTACATCTTCGTTTTTGGAGTTGGTCTTGTAGGTAAAAGAAATATCATCATGCTTTATAGAGTCTATAAAGTCCAGAATCTCATCGTTCCCTTTTTCCAGAAACCTCACGAGAGAGACTACTTGCAAGCCAAAAAATATGAAAACTA
>NZ_SMMD01000675.1 GCF_009711475.1 Fulvivirga aurantia | reverse complement strand
GTAGGAGTCCGACATAGTAATCCGGGTGTATTTTTATTTGTGAGGTATCTCCCGAAATGTCTAAAAGCTGCCAATTACTACCAGGGGTTATCTTTCTTGGCTCATTATTAACTAATAAAACTATTGGCATGTCAAAATTCTCTACTACGTTTTCCCATTTATAAAATAGCTTCCCCTCTTTCTCAAAGTAGGCCAATGTTGGCACCATGGTAGTTCGCAAATACTGATCAAATACCTTTGACAGATCGATACCGGAGGTTTCGCTCATGTATTTTTCAACTTGCTCGCTGGAAACTGTTTGATGGTAAAACTCTTTATTCAATCCTCTTAAAATTTCTCTCCATTTTGAGTCATCATTTATAATGTATCGAATGGTGTGCAACATATTAGCTCCTTTATAGTACATATCACCTGAGCCTTCGTGGTGGACATTATATGTACCAATTATAGGTCTGTCGTTGTTAATTGAAATTCTTGTGCCTCTCACATATTCATGCCCGGCCTCTTTACCAAAATGATACTCCAAGTAAAGGTTTTCAGAATAGGCGGTAAAGCTTTCGTGCAGCCACATATCAGCTACATCGCTGTTGGTTATGCTATTGGCAAACCACTCATGGCCTGTTTCATGAATTATGATAAAATCAAACTTCAACCCCCAACCCGATGCACTAAGGTCTCCGCCTCGGTAACCATTTTGATAACCATTACCATAGGTGACAGAGCTTTGGTGTTCCATGCCCAGATAAGGTACTTCCACCAACTTGTAGCTGTCCTCGTAAAATGGATAGGCCCCAAACCAATGCTCAAAAGCTTCAATTGTGCGTTTAGCGTCTGCAAACTGCTTTTTAGCTTTCTCAAGGTTGTAACTCAACACATAATAATCCATATCAAGCACTCCGTTTGCGCCTTCATATTTTTCACCAAAGTGCACATAATCACCCACATTGATGTTGACACCGTAGTTATTGATTGGATTTTTTACTTCCCAGTGGTAAGTTTTTGTTTTGGCCTTCTTGTTTTTCTCTGTTTTTATCAACCTTCCATTAGATACATTCATAAGATTTTCCGGAACTTCTACACTCAACAGCACCCCATTATTTGGCTCGTCATAAGGGTGGTCCTTGTTGGGCCACCATACACTGGCTCCGATCCCTTGATTGGCAGAAGCCACAAATGGCAAGCCGCTGCTATCTGTTGCCCAGGTGATACCTCCATCCCATGGCGCATTTTCAGCTTCCTTTGGTTTTCCTTTGAAGTGAAGTTCGAGTTGATACTCGTTACCCATTTTTAAGTCTTCCGGCATTTTTATAAAATGTGCATTGCCTTCATGCTTGAGAGTCAATTCTTTACCATTTTGCATCGCCTTATCCAATGTCATAGGCGACTGAAGGTCAATTTGCATGTAATCAGATGAGTCCAGCACCTTATAAGTGACAGTATTTTTCCCTTCAATTGATTTAGCCGCAGGGTCCACCTTTATGTCTAAGTGATAATGCAACAAATCCCACCAGGCACGCTCTTCTGTGATAGAACCGCGCAAACTGTCTTGTCTGTTAAATTGCTGTCCTACTGATGGTACAACAGTACCGATGATTAATGCTAGTAGCAAAACTGACCTCATGATATACATGCTTTAACTCTTATTTTAATTGTTGTTTGTATTCTGCCGCTGCTTCTCGCACTCTCTCCTGCGCACTTTCTATTTCACCTACAATTTGCGATTTGTCTTGTACCAAATCTTCTGTACTGGCAAGTGCTTTCAAATACCAATCTTCCCAGGCGTTGATAATTTCTACTTGTGATTCTACAGTAGCTCCTGATTGAACGGCTTTATCGCCCTCTGTTTTCTCATCTTTCAGCCTGGCTAATGCTGCTACCTCAACTTCAGAGATAATTTTTTTCGCCATTTCTTCATCGGCATTTAATAAGGTATAAGCAGAGATTAAGGCAGCAGTTCCCACATTTTTTAGTGTTTCTTTAGAGACTTTATCTAACCTGTCGTTGTCTGTGTGGTAAAACTGGTCCGTAAAATGCCAAAACAAAACGCCAGGTATATCTGCTTTTAAGAAAGGCACATGATCACTTCCCCCCTCAAAAGGATTTGTGTTTACCTCCCAGCCTGCTAATTCGCCCTGTTTTTTAAATCGATTAGTCACAAAGTCGTTTAAATAATGCGGTTGCATATCTTCCAAACTGATTTCTGCAGCGCCCCATTCGGTATGATTGTCTTTACCGCGTGTCCAGATGGCACTTGGGTCTGGCATTTTCTCTATTAAGAATGAGCCTCCTGTTATGTCCGTATTCTCTCCGACCATGTCAAGGCTTATACCCCACTTTATATTTTTTGCTCTTCCAGCATTCTCCTGCACGTATCTGTTAGTCGACACAATTTCATCTCCCCATAGAAAAGTTAAAGTTCTGTCAATCTCCAAATCACCAGATTTTATAAGCTCTGCCGTAGCTGTCGCCATTTCCAGTGCTACGCCAACTCCTGTAGCATTGTCGTTGGCTCCCGGCTCCTGCACATGCGCACTAAATACAAGTCGCTCTTCTGGGTAACTTGCACCTTTTATATCTGCTACTATCGTGAGTTCCTTAGATTCATAAATCTTTGTATTTACCATTACATCAAGGGAAACTGGCCCATCAGCGAGTCGCTTTTTGAGCTGCTCTTTTGCTTCATATGAAAGCACAATACCAAAAGGTTTTCTCACAGAGTCTTTGGGAATACTCCTAAACTGGATAGATGTCACATTCTCTTCCGGATTTAAATAATCAGGGTTATTGTAAGTGATGATGCCGAGGGCTCCCGCTTCTACAATAGCCTTTTTGTATAGATTGTAGGGGTGCGTTTCTGCAAATACCAGCTTGCCTTTTACATCTATATTATCGATAGCCGAAAGACTATCTGCAAAAACTACCGGAGTTGTTGTTTTGATACTGTAAGAGTTTACGGCTATCATATTTCTGTTTGTACTAAAAGCCAATAATGGCTCATCTTCGCCTGAAAATGAAACTTCAGCATTTACAGGCTCCCAGGTTGGCTCATCTAAATCTCTGCGCTCTATGCGGTAAGTAAATCGATTTGAATCTGTTGCCACATCTTCATTTACAAACCCGGCTTTCTCCAAGTCACTCACCACTTTGTAAATACTAGAATCGAATCCTGTATTGCCGACAATACGCCAAAATTGTTCAACAAAAGCAGTAGTCACATAGGCTTGCTCTCCAGATATTTTGTCATTTACCAGTTTTGAGAGCTTCGTTTCGGCATCTTCCTGTGTGCCTCCGCAAGCCATGAAGAATAGGCAGGCAATCCATATATACTTTTTCATTCTAGGTTTCTTTTTTGAAGGCGAAAAGTTAGCAACTTTCAATTAGGAATACACCGCCACATCTAATGACTTTAAATTTGTCGTTTATCTTTTTGATAAAATCATTACTATTGTAGCTATTTGAAAATTTAAAATGGAAAAAACTATGCAGGTTGGCATCGATGAATTGATACATGATGATCGGTTGATAAAGGAAGAAAAGTATGTGAAAGCGTACTACTCACCCACTCTAAAACTACTCGGCATCGTATGGCAGGGCAACTTTACCAAAGAACAATATATAGAACTATTTGAATCTCTCATTGCGTTTGCCGAGAAAAACCAGGTGATAGGCTTTTATTCTGATATAAGAAATCAAGGAATAGTTTCAGTAGAAGGTAGAAAGCATTTTGAAAAACATATCTCTCCAAAAGCTGCCGCACTTGGTATCGATAAAACCGGAGTAGTAACTGATGCTTCGCCTTTTAAGAAATATTACTTAAATATGGTGATTAGAGTGACCGGAAGGCCCACAAAATTATGTTCTAAACCAGAAGATGCACTCGCGTATATCTTATCTTAACTATGGCAGACGGTAGAAAGAGGGCCGATATTGCAATCGGTCAAACAGTAGAAGTTGTTCAAAAGCATCACCAAAGAAGTGGTGAACTCACCGAAGGTGTGGTAAAACGCATATTAACTAAAAATGCGAATCATACACATGGTATAAAAGTGATGCTCGAAGATGGTATTGTTGGTCGGGTAAAAAACATACTTGATTAGCAGTATAATTAAGAAAACAGATTCGCTGATTTATCGTTTAATGTTGTAACATTAAATCATACAACGATGGCTAAATCAGCGATAAAGAGTATCAAGGCATTAGGCTTTCCGTGGGAAACCAGTGATCCATTTCTATTTTGTGTTCATCATGAAGATTTCTATCCTAAGGGTAATGAACAACTCGGACCCGATGCATCGCTTGCCGGCAGAAATCTAGGGAACGATTTTGTTGTAAAAGATGGCTTTAGGATGTACCATGGTCAGACCGTACCCGGTTTTCCTGCACACCCGCACCGTGGTTTTGAGACGGTCACCATCGCTAGAAAAGGATTGATCGATCACTCAGACTCATTAGGCGCAGCCGGGAGATTTGGCAATGGCGATGTACAGTGGATGACGGCAGGCAAAGGAGTACAACATAGTGAGATGTTTCCTCTACTTAAGAAAGAGGAAGAAAATCCTTTTGAGCTTTTTCAGATATGGTTGAATTTGCCTAAAAAGAATAAAATGGCTGCCCCTCATTTTGCCATGCTTTGGCATGAAGACATACCCATACATAAACATGTAGATGAGAATGGTCAAACCACTGAAGTTAAAATTATGGCAGGTAGTATCGGTGAGCATACAGCCCCAGCCCCAGCACCTAACTCCTGGGCGGCTGACCCGCAAAATGAAGTAGCCATCTGGACTATTGCCATAGAGCCAAATGCAAACTATACGTTGCCTACCGCTTCGGAAGAAGCCAATCGAACGATATATTTCTTTAAGGGTGACACCATTGATGTTAATGGAGAGTCAGTGAAAAACTATCATGCAGTAGCTCTTGCTGCCGAAAAAGAGGTTAAGATTGAAAATGGCAACCAACCTGCTGAAATTTTATTATTACAAGGAAAATCTATTAATGAACCTGTTGTGCAGTATGGACCATTTGTAATGAACACACAGCAAGAAATTCAAGAGGCCATCCACGAATTTCAGCAAACTCAATTTGGTGGCTGGCCATGGCCGTCTATTGATCACGTTCACGATAAGAATAAAAACCGCTTTGCAAGGTTTGCCGATGGTAAAGAAGTGAGTAAGTAAAGAGAAAAGTGACGATCCTATACTAACTAAGCCTTTGAGGCTTGGTTAGTGTTTAAATAAAATATAAGACCCCTATTTACTAAGCCTTTCAGGATTAGTAAGCATCTAAACGAAGAGGAGATCCCTGCCTACGCAGGGATGACGTAAACGATTAGACCCTTGATTACTAAGCCTTCGAGGATTAGTAAGCTTTTAAGCTAAAAGAGATCTCTGCCTGCGTAGGGATGACGAAAACGAAGAGATATTGACAAGCCATACTAAGCCTTCGAGGCTTGGTATGGCTTAGGGGTTGAGAATCATTATAACTTACGCATAC
>NZ_SMMD01000087.1 GCF_009711475.1 Fulvivirga aurantia | reverse complement strand
ATCTAACCCATCGATATCCATTGCGCTTGAGATTTTAGCAATTTGTTTAAGGTCGATTTCACCGAATAAACTGAGTATAAAAAACTCTCTATTGCCTCCCATCACCATCACCAACTCACTTATTTTGCCATCTTTCTCCTTGATCATGAACTTCATGTCTTTGTCTTCGTCTCTGATACTCATGAGTTCGTCATACTCGCCTCTTATTTTGCCAAGCGCCTCTTTGTATAGGGCACCAGCCTGGTCTGTTTCCTCTTTGGCCAATATCTTGAGACCTTTTAACTTACTTATGGCATCTAATATCTCCTGATCTTCCTCATCTTCAATTTCCAGATCGGTAAAGAGACCAAACATGCGGCTTGTCATACTCACATGACTGAAGCTGTCGTCAGTTTCGTACTTTCCAAAAAATTTAGAAATGGCATCCTGTGCTTG
>NZ_SMMD01000678.1 GCF_009711475.1 Fulvivirga aurantia | reverse complement strand
TTGATAGTGAACCAATCGTTTTGCCAAATACAACATTTGAGGTAATAGAAAATAACAGCAAAGAAATCGTGTATCAATCAAAATCGAGTAGTAAAGGAGAATTCGAGATCGAGATTCCATATGCGAGTCAGTTTTTTATCAGGTTAAAACTTGGCGATGCCGAACCATTAGTGGTGAGCCTTGATATACCTAAAAACAAAGACAAACAGGCCAATCATGAAATTGTGGTCGTAAGTAGCCGTTATATTCCTCTTCAGCAGAGCGACAATCATTAATTTAATGAAGTACGCATTTAAGCTTATTCTTGTCTGTTTTTTTGTGGCTTTTGCGATAGCATCCTACGCTCAGGATACCCGTCTGGTTCAGGTTAAGCTATTAGATAAATCTATGCGTCCGGTTACGGAGATGCAGTTTAGCTTCGATGAGGTAAAGAGATATACCAGCAACGACAAAGGCGTAGTGATGGTTAAGGTAGAGGAATCTCAATTGCCACCCAAAAATGTATACGTATACAACGAATCGCTCGAGGCTGAGTCTTGGAACTATAGTAAAGGTGTGCTGGAGATAATCATTAGACAGCGCACGAGCAAAACGGTAAGAGGTGTTGTAAGAAATCAATTAAACGAGCCAATACCTAATTTGCCTGTTACACTGGGTAAGGTTAACCAAAGAAAAACCACCACTGATATATATGGTGAGTTTGAGTTTACTGTACCCTTAGATTTCAATGAAAAGGTAGTGTCGGCCTATAATTTCCCTGGCTATGAGATTAAGAAATTTACAGATGGAAAAGATTTACTTCGGTTTTCGGTAAGCAAGGATGTAGAAGAGGAAGAACCCGTGCAGCCAATTGCATCTAAGCAGAGCGAGCCTACTATAATTGAAACCATAAAACTTGATTCGACCACAAACATCAATGAGTTTTATAACTATTTAAAAGGTATAAGCCTTGCCGATCTTAATCTCGAACAAAGAGAAGAATTAGACCAGGTGTTTTTTCAACTTATTTCATTTTATGAAGACTCGCTAAAGAATAACATTTACAATCAGTTTATCGATATATCTGAAACCAGTAAGATCGAAGATGACCTTGATTACCTGATAGAGAGAGCACAGCTTGAACAAAATATTGCCAGTGAGTTTAACCGGATTTTTTCAGAAAAGATTGGCATCATCAATCGTAAGCTCAAAGAAGATGGTGATGACCTCACGGCTGAAGAGCGAAGAGAGCTTGTAGGCGACATAGAACTACTCGATCAGATATTACGTAAAAATGAGAGCTTATTTCAGGAAAATCAGGGAGAGTACAGGCAGATACTCAAAAGCATAAGTGCAAACCTTTTACAGATTACTGATCTCGAAAATCAGCTGAGTATAAGTGAGCAACAGCGTATCGAGCAACAGCAAAGCTATGAGCAACGCGTATTTTTCTATACGATAGGTTTCGGAGCCTTAGTGTTGTTTTTAGCGGTTTTGGCCTACTTCACCGCGAGGATAAAAAAGCAAAAGGACAAGACTCAAAAGGCCTATAAAGAACTCAACGATCTAAACGAGCACCTCGAAGAGTTAGTAGCCGAAAGAACTGCATTGTTAGAAATGACAAATGCTGAGCTAGATACATTCTTTTACAAGTCGGCTCATAACTTAAGGCGGCCATTGCTCACCATCGTAGGTCTTGCAGAAGTCGCTAAACTTACCCTTGATACCGAAGGTAAAAAGCTATTTGATAAGGCTCGGGATACCGCTTCATCAATGGATACTATGCTTAAAAAGCTGGTGATGGTAAGTCATATAAACTACCCGTCTGATAAGGATAAAGTAGATTTTGAGGGTATTGTGACTGAGATAGAAAAGGATTTTAAAAAATCTGCGTCATTTAATGGAGTGACATTCCATAAAAATATTGACGCAAAAAACTTTGTGTCTTACCCAATGCTTATGGACATCGTGCTTAGAAATCTTCTGGAAAATTCATTTGAGTTTAGCACACTCTCTGCTAAAAATCCAAAAGTAACACTCGATATCTCTGAAACTACCGAAGGGCTTAAAATGGTGGTAAGTGACAATGGCCTTGGTATTCATGGTGGTGAAGAAAAGAACGTGTGGCAGATGTTTTATGTGGCGCACGAAAACTCTTCGGGCAATGGTCTAGGATTATATATTGCGAGAAAAGCCGTAAAAACGTTACATGGGTCTATCAAGTATAATCGTACTTCTGATAACATCACACAGTTTATTGTAACCGTTCCTCACACAGTAAGGGTTACGGTATAAAATACCTTAACATATCAGGCTTGAAAGTCGTTGGATTATGTGTTGCATTTTTGTGACCTTGTTTTGCTGATTTTTTCTACTTTTGCTGTCAATGAACTTTTTGTACCCGCAGTTTTTATTCGGTCTCTTTGCTCTGGCAATTCCTATCATAGTTCATTTATTTAATTTTCGCAGAACACGAAAGGTCTACTTTTCTAATACACAGTTCCTGCAAAAGGTTAAAGAAGCAAGTAGCTCTAAGCTGAGGCTCAAGCATTACTTAATATTACTTTCAAGGTTGTTATTTATATTCTTCCTTGTCATGGCGTTTGCACAGCCAATTTTAATTGCTGAAGATGACACAGGGTTGAACCAAAATGATGTGTTGATCTACCTCGACAATTCTTATAGTATGAGCAATGAAGTCGGGGAAGGTATTACCGCTTTTGATGCCGGTGTGTCCTATGTCAATGAGCTTGTCAATCTCTTTCCTGCCGCGACAAACTACCGCTTGCTTACCAATGATTTTAATACGGCCGCCATGCTGCCCAAAAGCAAAACTGAGTTGAGTGACTTAAGTACTGAGCTTAGCTACAGCAGTGTAACGCGTTCGATGAGCGATATAAATGACAGAATCCAATCACAGTCTGAATCTCAAACTATTTTCTGGATCAGTGATTTTCAGAAATCCACAAGTGACGAGGCGGTCATAACAGTTGATAGCAGTAAAAGCCAAAACCTTGTCCCTCTTGAGTTTACTTCCACTAAAAATGTGGCCGTAGATTCAGTTTGGTTGAATAATCCATTCCTTATAGGTGATGAAAAACTTCAGCTTAATGTAAAAGTGCGTAACTACGGAAGGGAGAGTGTCGATGACTTAATTGTGAAGGTGTTTGTAGACGAAGTGCAGAGTGCGACTTCAAGTATCAATCTTTCACCTAACACGTCAATGACGACCACTTTTGATTTGGCGTTTGAGCTTAATGGCATAAATAAGTGTAAAGTGGCCTTTGAGGAGTTTCCTGTCACGTTTGATAATGAGTTTTTCTTTACCATCAATGGGAGTCGTAAAATCAATGTATTGGAAATTAAAAACACGGATGCCGCGACTAACGTCACGAGAGTTTATGGAAATGAAGAGCTTTTTAATCTGACTAGTGTAAATGTGGCTAACCTCGATTATAGCCTGATTTCGCAAAATGACCTGGTCATAATTAACGGAATTTCTCAGATTGATCAGTCACTAGTTAATGTCGTAAATGAGTATTTAGGGCTTTATGGCAATGTTTTATTAGTGAGTGGTGCTACTCCGGACTTATCAAGCTATCGTTCACTTCGTGGGCTGCAAAATGTATCGCTGCGAGACTCTTTATTGTCAGTCGATTTAAGCACCCCCGATTTTGATAATCCTTTTTTTGAAAATGTATTTGAAGAAAAGAGTCGAAATATGGTTATGCCTTCTGCGAAAAAAGTGATTGACTGGGGCCGAGACCGTACCGCTATTTTAAGCTTACAAAATGGAGATCCCTTCTTGAGTAAACTCAATACAACAGGAAATTTCTACGTAATGGCAAGCCCCTTGCAAGATGGTTATACAAGCCTCTACTCACATGCTTTATTCGTGCCTGTAATGTATCGCATGGCTGTGGCAAGTGCCTCGGCCGACAATAAGCTATATTATTTTACAGACCAACCCATCATTACTTTTAAAACAGATACCACTCTAGCCGACCAGGTTTATAGACTGAAAAGTGACTTAGGAGAAATTATACCTTCACAGAGGATTACCGGCAATACGGTATATATGGAAGTGCCTAAAAATGTATTGAATACCGGTTTTTATGACCTCATGTTAGGTGATAATGTGATAAATACATTGGCTTTTAATAAGAGTTTTGATGAGTCAGATTTAGAGCAATATACCTCAGAGGAGGTGAGAAATAAGTTTCAGGGCGATATCACTATATTTGCTGTAGACGACCAGCAAGCATTTGCCGGAGAGGTAAAGGGGAAATACGTTGGTCAGTCGCTTTGGAAATATGCTATACTCCTAGCTCTGTTATTTCTATTAGCTGAAGTATTATTAATACGATTTTTCCCATAATTGATTTGTAATAGCTATACCATGAAAGTACTCATAGAAGGCGCCAAAATAATTGATAAAAATTCTCCTTACCACGGTAAGATTGTAAATGTATTGGTAAGCAATGGGCAAATAGAAGCAATCGGAAAGGATACACCAAAGGCCGATAAGGTAATTGAAGGAAAGGGTAAATACCTTACCATCGGTTGGTTTGATATGAGTACCACTGTCGGTGATCCGGGTTTTGAGTTTAAAGAGGATTTTGAGTCTGTAGCAGATGCAGCATTGGCAGGAGGTTTCACCGGTTTGGCTATTTTGCCTAATAATAGCCCTGTAACCCAAACGAAAAATGATGTAAAATACATTAAGACAGGTAGTAACAACGGAGTCGATTTTTTTCCCGTTGCGGCTGTCACATTAGACAATAAGGGTGAAGACCTCACCGAAATGATTGATTTGCACACTGCCGGAGCTGTTGCATTTTCAGATGGTAGAAAACCCATATGGCACACAGATATTCTCTTAAAATCACTGCAGTATCTACAAAAGTTTGATGGGTTGCTGATCAATAGGGCAGAAGATATTCACCTCAACATGTTTGGTGTTATGAATGAGGGCACTAGTAGCACCAGCTTGGGTATGAAAGGTATGCCAAAACTCGCTGAAGAAATTGCAGTACAAAGAGATTTGGAGGTTTTAGCCTATGCTGGTGGTAGACTGCATATCAATAAGGTTTCTTCTAAAAGAACCCTGGCTTTAATCAAAGCTGCAAAGAAAAAAGGATTACAAGTGACTTGTGATGTTGCTGCGTACCAAACTTCATTTACAGATGAAGATTTACATGATTTTGAAACTAATCTGAAGGTAAATCCACCGTTTAGAGAAGCTGCAGATAATAAAGCCATCATAAAAGCATTAGAGGAAGGTGTTATAGATGCTATTGTATCTGGCCATATACCGCAAGATGAGGAAAGTAAGAAACTAGAATTTGATCTGGCTGATTTTGGAATAATTGGATTGCAAACTACAGCAGCTGAAATTAGTAAACTCTCTGATAAAGTACCGTTAGAGGTCTTATTGGATAAAATAACCTCTACGCCAAGAGAGTTGCTAAACCTTGATATGCCGAAGATTGACAAGGGTATAAAGGCTAACTTAACCTTGTTTGATCCGAAGGCCAAATGGACTTTAGATAATAAGACAAATAAATCCAAATCAC
>NZ_SMMD01000810.1 GCF_009711475.1 Fulvivirga aurantia | reverse complement strand
TTCACTAGAATTTGATTCACTATAAATAACATAGTAGAGCTGTTTCTGACTGTTGTAACCAAAAGTGTTTTCGTAGCCCATTTGGAATAGTTTGTCACTATAGTTTTCAGCATTTTCAAATTGTGAGAAAGCTCCGACAATTACATAATGTCCATAATCTAGTTCTAAAAGGTGCTTTCCTTTCTTCAGTCTCACCGGTTCATCACTTGTGCCATCTGCAGTTTCTTCTTTCGCTATTTGCTCTTCTTTAATTCCCTGTTTAACATTATTTTCAATTGGCTGTTCAGGGCTTTCTACTTCCGGCTCAGTGGTATTCGCCTTACTAATAACCTCACTTTTGGTTTGCTGGTTATTGACATCTTCTTTTTGAGGCTTTTCTTCTGACGGCTTTTCTCCTGTAGATGCATCTGCCTCCTCTTTTTTATTATCTATCTTCTCCTCCTCATCTTCTTCTTGTTTTTCTTCTATCTCTTCTTTTGCCGGTTCCTGTTTTTCTTCTTCAATAGTATCGGTTATTACATCCCGGTCTACAGGCTCCTTAGCTTTAATTTCTTTTTTCTTGCCCAATCTCAGTCTTAAATGAAATTCATGTGAACCGTTGTTAAACCCAGAAACTTGATCACTGGCCAGTTCATAAGCAAAACCGAAACTGAATTTATCTTTAATGTTTAGGCCTACATGTGTAGTTACTCCATAATCCTGTCGGTACGAACCACCGACCCATATCGTATTTAAGAAGGTGAGTATCCCTTGTGCTTCAAACTGAGATTCGTTATTGCCAAATACTCTATAAATTACATTAGGTTCAAAAGCTATACGGTTTTCAGCAAGCTCAATAGTGTATTTAGCTGATAGAATATAATTGTCTGTCGGGCTAAAATCAATTTGCTGGAAAGACTCCTGGCTTACTAAGCTATCAGTAAAAAGGTGAGGTAGGGCAAATCCCAGATAAAGAGATTTGTAATAGTAGGCAAAGCCAAAATCACCTATTACTTTTAAGGAGTTGTCACTCAGTTGATTAACAGCCGGATCGTTGATATTTACCTCATCTAAATCTATCGAGTTTATGCCAGCGCCTCCTGAAAGGCCAAAGCGAAGACCATGATTTACATTGAAGGGTACCTGATAGCTAAATGTAAGAGAAGCTGAAGAGTGATCTAATATTCCATTTTGTTCGTTGTAAGCTTTAAAACCGAATGCGCCTCTTCCGGACGGTATTTGAAGGTCAAAAGCGTTGGAAATAGGAGCTCCCTCAATTCCTTGCCATTGTTGGCGTCTATTCAGATGGATTTCTGTATAGTGACTATAACCTACAAAAGACGAGTTATAGACGGCCGGATTTAAAAAATAATGATTCGTTATCCGGGTTTGAGAAAATGATTGTGAAACTAATATTAGGCCCAGTAAGGTTAAAAAATATTTCATTTAGTTAGATTAAAAAAGGCACCTGTTGTTAGTACCTTAAGTCATTACTTTGTAACCGCAAAAAGAAAAATTAAATACTTGAGAGATGTTATTTTGTTAAAATAACAAATTACCGATAGATTAGAAATTCAAAATTTAAGTAATTGATGATCAAAAATACAATTGTTTTAGTGATTTGCCTGCTAAGTGTTAATCAATTATTAGCACAGTACTTAGTTGGACCAAGGCTCAATTATGGGTTAAGTCAATTTAGTTATGACAAGCAAAATACTACTGAAGATAATTCAAAGTTTGCGAATGTATACGGCATAGGTGGTATATACAATTTCGAAGTTACACCCAAATACTCATTACATCTTGAAGCCAACTTTGAGAAACGCGTAAAGAAAACTAATGAAATAACCTACAACAACTGGCATATAGAAGTGCCAGCCCTATTAAGACTATCTTTTAAAGCCAAAAACAAATTAATGGGTGCTCATCGCATGTATGTAAATGCCGGCCCATATATCGGATATTGGTTGAGGGGTAAAGCTAATTTAAATTTTACTGATAATGACTCCACTATTGACACCACTGTGGATGTGAAATTTTCCGGGAGTAGTGAAGGAAATCTACGTGTTAATTCTGCAAATCGAGTGCAGTATGGACTAGCTGCCGGTTTTGGTTTTATGATACCTACACTACAAGATCAGTATTTTATGTTAGATTTTAGGTACTACCTTGGAGGTAGTTTTATTGCAGATGATGCCATTTTCGAATCCGGAAATGTAGAATTTAATGATAGTCTAAGGGGTAATTATCAGGTTATATCGGTCTCTGTCGCCTATCTCTTTAATATTGACGTCATACCTTCTAAAAAAGGAAAGAGTACGATTAAAAGAAGGAGATAGGCGATATGTCCTACTCTTCGTTTTCTTCAAATTCAATAGAGTCATCTACACGCTTGCTGAACGCCTCGATAAAGGCATTTTTGAAAATATTGCCCAGTACAGGCCATATATTGGTTTTTGTATTGTTTAAATCACCCTGCATCGGTACGCGAGTGGCAAATTGATCTTTCTTTTGGTTCTCAAATATTTCAATAAATAGCCCAGCAACAGATTCCCATAACAGACCCAGTGGGTTTTTCTTGTCTTCGCTAAAATCAACTACCTTCAAATCATTTATCACGGGTTTTACATAACCATTGAATTTACCGTCTTTAATACTCAATTCGCTAAAAACACTTAATGATCCTTGCTGGAAGTCTAATTTGCTATATGCCTGCGTAAAATCATTAAAGGCTGGGATATTGGCATTTTCAAACCGACCTTCCATATCCATATCCGGGATTTGCATTAGCGGATTCATATTACATGTCAATGACAATTTACCGCCTCCCAGACTACTGCCTGAGGCTTCTATTAGAGCGGGCAATGGATTGTCACTATTCGTTACATTGGAAAAGTTAGTGGCTAAAGCATTAAGGCTATCAATATAAATGTCTACTTTGGGCTCGGTTGAGAAATCAAGGTAGTGAATACTGCCGTTAGTGATTTGAAACCTGTTAATGCTAATGGGCATCAATTCTTTAATTGGTTTGGTCCAATCGGCATCTCCACCTGTTTGTTCGGTAGCGGTACTATCCGAAACGGACATTACAAAATTGAGCTGCGGCTGAGTTAAGGTTATTTCGCCAGCAATGGCGCCTTTAAATAGTGCACTCCACTCAACAGAAAGGTCAATCACCGGGATGTCAAGGAATGGTACTGGCACGTCACCACCAGTGGTCACCATTTTAAGGTCATAGATTTTATAGGCACCGCGATATAGCCGTAAGTCTACATCAGAAATAGAGCCTGAGTAGCCTGGTACATCATCGAGCACTTTGTTTACATAATCTGTAATATAATAAGGCAGATAGATTCTTCCTGCAATCAATAGAATAACAATAGCAATCAGGATTTTCCACCTCTTTTTCATAATGATTATTTTGTTTTCAGTATACCCTGTAAACAAATAATACAATTCAGAGTTTATCCGATTTTATATAGCTACCTTTGTGGCTCATTAATAAAGAATATTTTTTGAATAATTTTAACAAACTAGGGCTTTCATCTAAAGTGATTGAAGTGCTCGATCAACTTGGGTTTGAAAACCCAACACCCATCCAGGAACAAGCAATCCCTTACTTACTAAGCAATACACCTACAGACTTTATCGGTTTAGCACAAACTGGTACAGGTAAGACGGCTGCTTTTGGACTTCCACTAATTGACCGAATCGATCTTGACGATAAATCGACACAGGCTTTGGTGATGGCTCCCACCAGAGAATTGGGCATGCAGACTGCAAAGCAGTTGGTAGATTTTACCAGTAACAATAAGAAACTAAATGTTGAAGTTGTATATGGTGGCGCTTCAATAACAACACAAATTAAGGCGCTTAAAAAGCCAACTCAGATAGTAGTAGCCACTCCGGGCCGACTGCTAGACCTTATAAAGCGTAAAGCAATAAAGCTCGATCAAGTACAATATGTCGTGCTCGATGAAGCAGATGAGATGCTTAATATGGGCTTTAAAGAGGATATTGATGACATTCTCTCTTACACTCCGGAAGAGCGTGTAACCTGGTTATTTTCGGCTACTATGCCGCCAGAGATACGCAAGATTGTAAAGAAATACATGAAAGACCCTAAAGAGGTCTCTATCAATACCAAAGAGAAAAGTAATAAAGACATTTCTCACAAATATGTGGTAACTAAAACCGCTGATAAAGTAGCTGCTTTAAGAAGATTTTTAGATCTGCAGCCCGACATGCGTGGTATTATGTTTTGCCGCACAAGAAGAGAAACGCAGGAAATTTCTGACCACCTGGGCAATCTGGGATATGGTGCAGAAGCCCTGCATGGTGATTTGTCACAAGCACAAAGAGAAGCTGTGATGAAGCGTTTCAAAATGCGATCAATGCAATTATTGGTGGCTACTGATGTTGCGGCTCGTGGTATTGATGTAAATGATTTGACACACGTTATCCACCATACACTACCAGATCAACTTGAGAGCTATACGCATAGAAGTGGTCGTACCGGTAGAGCAGGTAAGAAAGGTGTTTCACTGGCTTTGATCAACCCTCGCGAGGGCAGAAAGATCAGTATGCTCGAGAAGAAGATAAATGTAAAGTTTGAGAAGATAGAAGTGCCTACTACAGAGGCCTTGAAATCGACACGCATCAACAATTGGGCGAGCCTCATCATCAATACGAAAGTAGATGAACAGGCCGATGAAATCTTGAAGCATCTTCACGGGCAATTTGAGCATTTAAGTAAAGAAGATATACTCAAAAGGCTTATTACAACCCAATTAGATCACCTGACAGGAAACGAGGGAGAAGATAATGATCTGAATGAAAGCCAAAAACAAGGTGGCGGTGATGAAGGCGGTAGAAAGAAGAAAGGAACTTCTAATCGATTCTTTATCAACATCGGTACTATGGATGGTATAACCAAAGCTGATTTGGTGCACTATATCTCAGATGTGAGTGGCGTTGACAGAAAGGTGTTTACTGATTTTTCAATTCAGAAAAGCTGTGCCTTCTTCAATGTAGAAAAAGGGTACGACAAAGGCCTGAGCGAGTGCTTTGAAGGCGTAGAAGTAGAAGGGCGCGCTATCAGAGTAAACCGTGATGACGAAATGCCTGAGAAAAAAGGCAAAGGTGGTGGAGGAAACCGTGCCAGCCGTAGAGCGAAAAGCCACGGTGGAAAGCCTAGATCATCCGGGAGAGGTCGCAGCCATAGAGGTGGAGGCGGAAGGAGAAGAAGGAACTAAAACTTTTCTAAAATCATATAAAGACACCGTGTAGTAATCTGCATGGTGTTTTTTTGTTTATATGTGTTATGAAAAAAATATCACTACTTCTAGTGAGTCTTCTATCACTACAACTAGTGATTGCCTCTAGCCAGGCCTAGTGAATTTTCAGTTAGAGGAAAAATCAATAGCACAAATGGTTGGCAAACGTAATGTGTAGATATAGTATTGCAGCTCTATTTAAAATGATTCTAAATAATGAAATCAATAGCGCTGCTCGTGGCCATTACTTTTTTAACCTTTGGTTTTGCCGTAGCACAGTCAACGGTTAAAGGACAAATAACTGATGTCCATGGACAGCCGATAGTAGGAGCCACCGTTTCTATCAAAGGGACATCAACAGGTACTGCAGCAGATGTAGAAGGCAATTATATCCTTCAAAATATTTCTCAAAAGGGTTCTACACAGTTGCAGGTATCGGCCATTGGTTATGAAAGAATTACCAAAACAGTTCTAATCGAACCAAATAGTAATGTAAGTCTTGATTTTGTACTTCAGGAAGATACTGAACAACTCGATGAGGTGGTTATCACCGCCAAGTCTGAGGCAACTATAACCAGAGAGCAGGCTTATGCTGTAGAAGTAGTGGAAGCAGAGGGTTTTAAAAACCTATCTACCAGTGCTAATGATATACTGGGCAGAATTTCTGGTGTAAATATTCGCCAATCAGGCGGTGTGGGATCTGATTTTAACCTTTCACTCAATGGCTTGTCAGGCAATCAGGTGAGAATCTTTCTCGATGGCGTACCAATGGATTATTTCGGGTCATCACTTTCTCTTAATAATTTCTCAGCAAACCTGATCAACCGTATAGAGGTGTATAAAGGTGTGGTACCGGTGCACTTATCTTCTGATGCTCTTGGAGGTGCTGTGAATGTTATTACCAATGGCACTACACAGTCATATTTAGATGCCTCCTACGCAATTGGTTCTTTCGGCACGCACTTAAGCTCCCTAAATGGTCAGTATAGAAATAAAAATTCAGGCTTTACAGCCCGGCTGAAGTCGTTTTACAATTTTTCGAAGAACAATTACAAAGTGCCCATCAAACCGTTGGACCTCTCAACTGGCAAAGAAGCTGAAGAAGAAATTTGGGTTGAACGTTTTCACGATGCTTACGAAAGTAAAATGGCGTGGGCTGACGTTGGTTTTACCGGAACCGCATTTGCCGATCAGTTGATGGCTGGCATCATGTACTCTGACAACTACAAGGAGCTTCAGCAGCCTGAATATGCTTCTGGTGTGGCCAAGTTTCCTTATGGTGAGGTAGCCAGTGAGGAGAAAAAGATCATCACTAATCTCACTTTAAATAAGCAAGATCTATTTACCAAAGGCCTTTCACTTAACTCATATTTTGTAGCTGTATTTTCTGAGTCCCTACAACGAGATACAGCCAGTGTAAGGTATGATTGGTTTGGCAATAGAACCGAAAAAACTGATAATACTACAGGTGAGATTGAGAATCGTAAGACACTTTTTACTCTAAATACAGATAACTATTTGGCCAACATCAATGCCGAGTATCAACTTACAGCTTCGCAAAGTGTGACGCTCAACTACAGTTTAAATCGACATACCCTGCAAGGTGCAGATCCATTTAAGCGAGAAAACAGCGCGAGGTTCTCCAACCCAAATCATTTAACAAAACAAATACTGGGTGCTAGCTATACGCTCACGCTGCTGGAAGATCGATTAAAAAATACGGTTTTTGGCAAATACTATGATTACAGCGTAAGAGGTTGGGAATCTGACTACTCGGGAGACGAGCAGATCGCAGTGTCAAAAGAAGAGGCATTTACTGGTTTTGGTTTTACTACCACCTATCATTTACCTAAGTGGCAGTTTAAGGCAAGTTTTGAACAGGCTACGAGGCTCCCTGAAGTAAAAGAACTCTTTGGTGACGGACTAAACAACCGACCAAACCCTCTGCTCAAACCAGAAGAAGGCAATAACTACAACCTCGGATTTATTTATACCAACAGGCTTCCAAACAGCAGTTTCAATGTATCTCTAAATGGATTTTACCGAGATGGTGACAACTATATTTTTGCTCAGCCCCAAGGTATAATAGTGCGTAGGCTCAATAAAGCAGAAGTTACCACAAGAGGTGTAGATCTAAGTTTAGGATACGCTAGCAACGAAAAGTGGGTGGTCTCATTCAACGGAAGTTATGTTGAGGCGCGTGATGAGGAAAGTTGGAGATTACCAAACATGCCCTACTTATTCGGAAACCTCAATCTTTCTTACAGAAATGATGGTTTGCTGAACCCCGATGATCATTACTCCATCACCTACAGGCAGAATTATACACACGAATTTTATTTCAGATGGCCAAATCTTGCCAGTGCGGGTAAGGCCGTAGTAGATGCTCAGACTTCCTGCGATGTTGAGTTTGTGTACTCAACTGCCGAGGAAAAATACAACCTGTCTGTGAGTGTGATCAACTTACTAGACGCCAAGCTCTATGACAATTTTCAGCAGCTACGGCCAGGACGAAACTTTAATGTAAAACTTAGATACTTCTTAAACTAAACTAAAAATGCGTAACACATACTTATTCTCCTTATTGATTTCAGCAGCCATGTTATTTGTGGCATGCTCTGATGATGAGCCAACTATAGCTCAAACAGATTATTTTGTTGGCGTTGAAGCCGCTACTGATCCTGCGACTGACGTGCTTACCCCTGCAACTTCGCTTGATGAAGGTATTGTATCTCCCGTAGGTAATGGTTTTGAGCAACCCGCATGGATGTCATTCCTTCAGGGTAAAGACAAGATCATAGTAACAGGTTATACTTCAGCACCTGAGTTTGTGAGCTACGAACATGTAGAAGGGCAACTTACTAAAGGACAAAGCTTTTTCACAGACCTGGGCACTTATGCTTATGATTTTGTAGATCAAAGTACCATGATTATTGTAGGGTCTGCTCGTGAAGGCCTTAGCGATAAGAAAATTTATGTGGTGAATACAAACTCTATGGCCATTGAGAAAACAGTCTCTTCAGACTTTGGAAATGATGAGGAAAATAACCTGTTAGCCTTTCCGGTAGATGCCAAAGTAAGGGGTAACAAATTGTTTATTGCTTACTACCATATTTCAGCAGAAGGTGACTTCTCTACACCGATGGCCAACCAGGCGGAAGTAGCCGTATTTAGCTATCCGGAGATCAAGCTAGAAAAAATCATCAAAGATGATCGGGCACCTAACATCGGTCGGTATTATACAGCCAATGCTCTCGAGATTGCGGAAAATGGTGACATTTACACTTTTTCACCTTCATCACTGGCATGTGGTTATGCGCCAGTGCCAGCCACTAACTCTGGTGTATTGAGAATAAAAAATGGTGAAACAGCATTTGATCCTTCATTTCATATCGATTTTGAAGCGATAAGCGGTGGGTACAAGATCAATGACCTGTACTACGTAGCCAACGGCAAAGCAGTGGTGCGGGTACTAAAAGAAGACGAAACAAATGGAGACTTCCTTTGGGCTACTTACGCACCAACTTCAGAAACACCGCTATTGGAGACTGGCATCCTGGATCTAAATACAGGTTCATTTACCATGCTTAACGATGTACCTAGATCTGGTGGAGGCTGGGCAAGTACTACTCTTGTAGAGGGCAGCAAGCTTTACCTGGGTGTAAATAACAGTGAGTATGCCGGTATATACATTATAGATGTCACCAACGGTACTGCTACTGAGGGCGCTACAATCGATGGTAACTATGCCAAGGCCATTCTTTCATTGACTGAGTAACATTATTCCAATTACTTTTTTGATCACCGAGGCCGTCTCAAAAGGTGAGTCATCCTG
>NZ_SMMD01000329.1 GCF_009711475.1 Fulvivirga aurantia | reverse complement strand
TACCGGATCAGCGGTGACATCATCAATGGTGAAGCTTACCATCGAAGTTTGACATGTCAATGTAATATTTGTGGCTTGCACAAAGTAATCACCAGCAGCAAGTCCACTAATGCTTGTTACTGCTGATGGCCCGCTGATAGAAGTCATACCACTGTCAAACCATTCGAAGTTATAACCAGCTGTACCTACTGTTGTCCCATTTTCTCGTACATTATTTACTTGAGCTGTTCCGTTCGCAGGAGCACAATCATCTTGTGTTGTTAAGGCTAAATCAGCCTGAGTGATTGAATAAATGGCAATATTATCTGAAATGTTAAATGCAGCGGAATCAGAACAACCAGTAGTATTGTTTGTCACAATTACTGAGTAATCTCCAGCGGCAATTGGACTATAAGTACTTGCCGAGCTCATAACCGGCCCTGCCGGAGGTAACGCAGAGTTGTACCAGGCAAAGGAATAATTTGGGTCGGTATCATCAGAGCCATCACCTGTTACACTAAGGGAACCATTTGGAGCTCCACAACTAGTTTGGTCTATATTACTATTTAACGCTATTACAGGCTGAGTACTGTTGTCCAGAATTTCTACTGTTTTAGGCACTGAAGGGCAGTTAGGAGCAAATCTTTGTGTTGCCACTATGGTATAAAAACCAGGAGGTAAATTCGGTATTGGTGTAGATGCAACACCACCTTGTTGAGGACCAAAAATAATAGGATCAGAAGTGTTTTTCCCATCATAAACTGTATAATCAAATTCATCCTGTCCTCTTCCTCCCAGTGTTGTAGGGTCTATCTGGACTTCCAATGCACCATCATAGGGGGCCATACATACAGTTGAATTTGTTACAGAGGCATCAACGACTTCTTGTGCACCTACAAATGGTAAGTCAATGACTAAAAACTCTGTACATCCATTGTCAAGATTAGTCACCAATACTGTATATACTCCAGATTGGAGATTAGTGATAACAGAGTTAGTAGGTGCGGCACCTGGAGTATTTGTCACATTGCCTAATGGCGGACCTGAAAAGTCCTCATTACCATCATACCATTCAAAATTGAAGCCGTTAATATTACCAACAGAAGAAGCATCGACTTCAAGCTGACCTGAATTTACGGCACATGTAGCCGGCTCAATTCGACCAGTTATATCTTCAGTGATTGTGACCAATGGTGCTACATCATTAATTGTAAAGGTGAAAGGATCAGAATTACAATCTGTCAAATTATTAGTGGCAACTACCGTATAGTCTCCCGGAGGGTAACCTGATAAGGTTGCAGTGGTTTCTCCTCCTAGCAATGGATCTGTTATTTCATCACCGTCATACCACGCGTAAGTGTAGTCAGCGGCATTTCCAGGGGCTATGTCTGCATCATTAATTTGGATTTGACCATTTGGAACATTACAATTGTCTGCATCAGTTATTGTTCCTCCTGAAACAACTGGTGTGGTTGTATTGGTCACAACCGTGTATTCTTCGGTAGCGAAACAACCAGTTGCATCATTAGTAGCTTTTACCGTGTATATTCCGGCTGCAAGGTTAGTCACATTTGCGCCAGGAGCAGGTAAAATTTCATTTGCAGGATCTGTATTTTGTCCATTATACCAGTTAAAAGTATAACCAACTGTTGTTCCGTCAGCATTAACACTGATTTCACCCAATGGATTAGCAGTGTCACAAGAAATTTGGTCTTGGTTAGACACTAACCCTATGACAGGATTTACACTAACATCGGATACTGTGAGTACGGTTACAGCAGAAGTACATTTGGTAGCATCA
>NZ_SMMD01000670.1 GCF_009711475.1 Fulvivirga aurantia | reverse complement strand
CTAACCAAAACTTCGAGTTAATCATGTTAGAATATGTAAAGACAATACTCACAAAGGTGAGTTTTGATGCCAAACTTTTTGAGAAAGAATTAAAAAAAGCCATTAGAAATTTGATCCAGGAAGAGATCGAAGAATTAAAAAAATGGTGTTACTCCAAATTTGCAAGCAAGCATCAACCAGTGCTTGAGCGTTGCTTTGCTATTTAATTAAATAACGCTTTACCTGTACTTCCTCTTCTCCCGAGAGTTTTATAAAGTACATGCCCTTACTTAGCGTTTTTTCGAATTTGAGCTTTTGTCGGCTTAAATGGTCAATCTTATGAGTTTCTAATACTATACCATTGATGTCTAGTACCTCTAATTGGTCAAAACCAAAAAGGGTACCCGTTACTTCCAGGTCTACACCATTACCAGGGTTCGGAAATAAATTAAACGAAAGTGGTATATCTATCGCATATGTTGCTGAAACAACCCCTAAAATGGCTGTTGTGCCATCAAAATCTACCTGAGATAGTCTGTAATAATTAGTGCCTTGAAAAGGCCTGGCATCGGTAGCGGTGTATTTCATTACTTGAGAGGCATTGCCGGCACCCTTTACTTTTGATAAACGGTTGTAATTAACCCCGTCAGATGATTTCTCTATAATAAAATAGTCATTATTGGTTTCGCTGGCTGTAGACCATTGTAAGTCAATTACATCTTGATTAGTAGAAGCCTGGAACGCAATTAAGGAAACCGGTAATACGGCATTTGAGGTTTGAATTAAAATCTGATTAGACGTATAGGCATTAGAGCTACATCCTCCAATATCTGGTATGATATCCAATGTTATAACTTCATCGTTGTTAAGAGAGCTGTTGGTATAGGTGGGTGAGTTCGCCCCCACATTTACTCCGTCAAGTTTCCATTGGTAGGTTGGGTTGGCACCTGCATCTGGTGCAGTAGCTGTAAATACTCCATCTGTGAGGCTTACTATAGCTACATTACTCAAAGCCGCGCCTTCGTCATGTAAAGACAGGTCTATGATTAGGGGCAGTGTGGGGGTGACTGTACTGGTGTATAGTAATGTACTGTTTTGATAATACTCAACATTATTATTACGAACTGCTACTTTTAGTGTGTCACCTACACTGTATGAGCCCAAAGTACCACCTCGCTGTGTGCCTGATTCATAAACTTTAATATCTCCATCGTTTTCAAGGTCAAAGCCAAACTGTACAGAATTAAAAGCGGCATCGCTATTTGTATTACTTAGTCCGAATATTTTATCCGCTCCTGTTTCTGTAATTACAGCCTGTGCGTAGCTGTCGTTTACTACAGTATTTAAACTTGCAGCACCGGCATTCCAGTTGTTGTTGCCAGCCTGACCCTTTGTAATAGCATTACCAGTTGTAAAAACATTTACCTCATCTGTCCAGGTGATATCCTCAAAAGCTACCGGCTGCAGACCATCTGTAGAGGGTGTATTTGAGATGAAAAAGGTGCCAAATGTAGGTGAGGTGAGGTTATTAATTGTGACATTATTGGCCATGTAGGTCACATCACTACAACCACCCAGATCTGGGGTAATCCCCACTGAAACCACATCTCCATTAGACAGGCTTGTATTTGTATATGTGCTATTGGTTTCCCCAGCCTCATCAATTCCGTTAAGCGTCCATTGGTATGATGGGTTAGCACCTGCATCAGTAACTATTGCTGTAAATTGGCCTGTGTTACCATTTGAAATTATTACATCATTGATTGCTGCTCCTTCATCATTAAATGAGGTATCGAAAATAAGTGGCAAGATGGGCACCGTTGTACTTACATAGAGTAGGTTTCCATTCCAATAATAGTTCACTACACCTTCTTCAACAGAAATCCTGAATACATCTCCGATGCTATAACTTCCGAATGTACCCTCTCTTTGAGTGCCAGACTCATAGATTTTTACATTTCTGTTGCTTTCTAAATCGAAGCCATACTCAATAGAATTAAAGCCTGCATCAGCATTTGTGCTACTTAAGCCAACTATTTTGTCATCGCTCTGATCCCCTACAACAAACTCCATGTAGCCGTTATTTTTGACTGAATTAAGCGAGGCAACACCGGCATTCCAATTGTTGTTGCCGCCTTGTTCTTTGATGATATCGTTACCAGAGGTTTCAATATTTACAATATCGGTGAAAACAACTTGCTCTATAGCTTCTTTGCATGCTTCATCTGAGGCTGTATTTTCTATATAAAATGTTCCAAATTCAGGAGTAGAAATCTCCCTGATGGTCACCGTGTTGGCAGTGTAGGTAACGTCACCACACCCTCCAAGATCGGGCTGAATTAAAACAGTAACTACATCTCCATCTGCAAGATTTGTATTTGTGTACGTACTATTGGTTTCCCCAGCTTCATCCACACCATTTAAGGTCCACTGATAAAGCGGATTTGCTCCTGCATCGGTCACTATAGCAGAAAACTGTCCTGTGTTGCCATTTGAAATGATGACATCATTTATGGAGGCACCTTCATCATGAAATGATATATCTGCTATAAGGGGTAGAGTAGGTGTTACATTACTTAGATAGAGCAACGTGCCATTCCAATAATAGTGAACAACCCCATCTTCGACAGCAATTTTAAATATATCTCCGATACTGTAATTACCATAAGTACCTTCTCGCTGGATACCTGATTCATAGATTTTAATGTCTCTATCGTTTTCTAAATCAAAGCCAAATTGAACAGTCCCGAAATCGGCATCAGCGTTGGTGTTGCTTAAGCCAACTATTTTATCTGTATTTTGATCTCCGATTGTAAATTCTAAGTAGCCGTTGTCTTTAACGCTATTGAGAGAAGCTACTCCGGCATTCCAATTATTATTACCTCCTTGTTCTTTAGAAATATCATTGCCTGTGGCCTCTATATTTACAATGTCAGTAAATACCACCTGCTCGATAGCTTCTTTACAGGCATCTGTTGCGGCAGTATTTTCTACATAAAAAACACCAAACTCAGGCGTTGTTATTTCATTAATTGTAACTGTATTAGCTGTGTAGGATACATCTCCACAACCTCCTAAATCTGGTTGTACAATTACTGAAACCACGTCTCCATCAGCAAGACTGGTGTTGGTGTAAGTGCTATTAGTCTCACCTACCTGGTCTATGCCATTGAGTGTCCATTGGAAAGATGGGCTAGCCCCGGCATCTGTTAAAATAGCAGAAAACTGTCCTGTATTACCGTTTGATATGATGACGTCATTTATCACAGCCCCTTCATCATTAAATGAAACATCTGCAATTAAAGGGAGTGTTGGTGTCACATTGCTGATATAAAGTAGGTTGCTATTCCAGTAATAATGCACAACACCATTTTCAACACTAATTCTAAAAGTGTCTCCAATATTATAGTTCCCAAAGGTGCCCTCTCTTTGTGTACCTGATTCGTAGATTTTTACATCTCTGTCATTTTCTAAATCAAAACCAAATTCTACTGTATTAAAACCAGCATCTGTATTTGTAGTGCTTAAACCAACAATTTTATCAGTATTCTGGTCGCCAATAACAAACTCTAAATAGCCGTTGTCCTTAACAGAATTTAAGGAAGCTACTCCCGCGTTCCAATTGTTGCTGCCCCCTTGCTCTTTGCTTATATCGTTGCCTGTAGCTTCGATATTTACAATGTCTGTAAAAACTACCTGCTCAATAGCTTCTTTACATGCATCTGCTGAAGCTGTATTTTCTACATAGAAAGTGCCGAAATCCGGGGTTGAGATTGTCTCGATGGTTACCGCTTGGGTAGTGTAAGTTACATTGCTACAATTGTCAAGGTCTGGTTGAACAATCACAGCGACCTCATCTCCATTTGCTAAAGTTGTATTGGTATACGTGCTACCGGTCTCACCTGGTTCGTCAATTCCGTTGAGTGTCCATTGGTATAGCGGATTTGCCCCGGCATTTGTAACGTTAGCCGAAAACTGGCCTGTATTGCCATTTGCAATAATTACATTGTTGATTGTGGCCCCCTCATCATTAAAAGAGGCGTCTACTATAAGTGGCAAAGAAGGAGTGACATTGCTTATGTAAAGTAAAGTGCCATTCCAGTAATAATGCACGATACCATCTTCCACTGCTATTCTGAATACATCACCATTGCTATAGTTACCATAGGTGCCTTCTCGTTGTGTATTAGATTCGTAGATTTTTACATCCCGATCGTTTTCAAGATCAAAACCAAACTCTACGGTACCAAATCCTTCATTGGTATTGGTGCTACTTAAACCAACTATTTTATCTGTATTCTGATCTCCGATGGTAAATTCCATATAGCCATTATCAGCCACTGTATTCACTGAGGCCACCCCGGCATTCCAGTTATTATTATTTCCCTGTTCTTTTATTAGGTTATTTCCTGATACTTCGATGTTAACTATGTCTGTAAAAGTGACAGGTTCTACTGCTCGCTTACAAGCATCAGTTGCTGAAGTGCCTTCTACAAATAGGGTTGCATAAGTAGTTGGTGAAGGCTCTGCTATCGTAATAGTGTTTGAATTGACAACTCCAAGGGCACAACCACCCGTACCTGGATTAAGCGTTGCTGTAATCTGATCTCCCGCTACTAAAGAATTATTAGTGTAAGAAGTGCCTGTTACCCCGGTAGGGGCGCCATTTAGAAACCACGCATAAGATGGACCACTTCCGGGATTAGTTGCTGTTGCTGTAAAATTACCATCAACACCATTAGCTATCACACCATTGGTAAAACTTGCACCTAGGTCGTTGAGAGCAATATCGGCTATAAGTGGAAGTGTTGGGCTTGTATTACTTACATACAAGAGTGTGCCATTCCAGTAATAGTGAATCACACCACTTTGTACTGCCACCCTAAAAACATCGCCTGTTGAGTAGCTACCATATGTCCCTTCTCTTTGATTCCCTGACTCGTAGATTTTTACATCCCGGTCATTTTCCAGATCAAAGCCAAACTCTACAGTGCCAAAGTTAATACCACCATCTGCATTGCTTAACCCAAAAATTTTATCGTCTACCTGATCTCCTGCGGTAAATTCGACATATCCATTATCATAAACCGCAGCTGTTGATACAGCACCACCATTCCAGTTATTATTGCCACCAGCGTTTTTTGTGATATTATTCCCGGTGATTGACACGTTGGCGCTACTTGTCCAGACTATTTCTTCAATGGCATATTGACAATTGCTGCCAGGGTTGGTAGGAGAGATGGTAAAATCACACTGGCTGTACGCAGAAAAATATGTGAAGAGTAGAATTAATGAAGTTAAAACTGTCCTCATGATATTATTATTTCTTACACAAATAAAAAAATCTTGCCAACCTGCAAAACGTGCAAATTATTGCAAGTAAGTGATTTTGCTAATAAGATGTTTCTTGTTTTGGGAAA
>NZ_SMMD01000425.1 GCF_009711475.1 Fulvivirga aurantia | reverse complement strand
GTTTCGAGTTGCAAGAGTTTACAGTATCTAACGCCTTTCTACCACTCGCATAAAAAGTATTATCCTATCTGCTGCTTTCTCGTATATTGTTTCTAACTCAAAACAACACACATCATGGTCAAAAACTACCTCAAGGTCGCTATGCGTGGCCTGTTACGCAACAAGAATGCAGCTATCATCAATATTGCAGGGCTTTCTATTGGGCTCGCATGCTTTATCATGATCTTTCTCTATGTGCAGAAAGAGCTAAGCTACGACACCCACCACCCCAACGCTGCCAACACTTACCGCCTCACCACCATCGATGAGGCACTGGGTGTATCGAGCAATAATGTAGCTATCACCAACCCCTACATGCCGATTGCGGCTATGGAAGAGCTGCCTGAGGTCACCAATGCCACACGCATGTTTAACCAGGGGCGCACACGTATGCAGCACGAAGACGACATTGTCTATGCCGAAGATGCCAAATATGTAGAGTCCACCTTTTTTGAGATGTTTGATTTTGGTCTGAAAAATGAAACCAGCATCGAGCGATTTAAGGCGCCCAGAAAACTCATTATGAGTGAGGCTTTGGCTGAGAAAGCTTTTAAAGAAACTGATCCTATTGGTAAATCCTTCCAGATCGACTCTGAAGATTGGGAAGTAGTCGGCTTGTTTTCTAACGACACAGGGCCCAGTCACCTCAAAATCGACCTCATTATGTCGATGTACCCTGTAGATGCCGACTCGAGCCTGGCGCAATACCTCAACAGCTGGCAGGGCCTCGGTATGATCGGCTATGTCACACTCACCGAAGGTGCCGATGTAGCCACTGTAGAAACCAAACTTAAGGAGCTGGCCACCAAAAATGAGGTGCCTGAGTTCTGGATACCCAAACTGCAGGCATTGGAAGACATCCACCTCAAATCGAGCAACATTCTTTTCGATGGATACAATGAGGCCAAAGGCGATATCGTATATGTGTACTCGCTGTCGGCCATCGCTATATTTGTAATTCTTATAGCGGCCTTTAATTTCATGAACCTCTCCACCGCCAAGTCGTCCACCCGGGCCAAAGAAGTGGGCATTAGAAAGGTAATGGGCTCGGCTAAAAGTAGTTTGGTCACGCAGCACCTCGGAGAGTCCATCATGATCTCTCTGCTTTCACTCGTTGTCGGGCTGGTGCTCGTTTCTATCGCGGCCAATTATGCCAATCTCGGTCTCAATGAGCATGTGATGAGTTATATTTTCGGTCGCCCGGCCGTGGCGCTTTCTATCGTGGGCATCACCCTCGTGATCGGTATCATCTCCGGCCTCTACCCTGCTTTTGTGTTGTCGCACTACAACCCTGTGGTGACCCTTCGCGGGAAATTTCAGACCGGCAAAAGCGGCATTTTGTTGAGAAAGGTTTTAGTAATCGCCCAGTTTACGGCTTCTATCACACTCATTATTTGCACGGTATTAATCACCTTTCAGCTCGACTTTCTTAAAAACAAACAGCTAGGTTTTGAGAAAGACCAGGTAGTCACTTTCCAACTCAACGATCCTGGGTTGCGGGAACAGATCACCGCCTTTAAAGACAAAGTAGCGCAGTACGATAAGGTGGAAGCAGCTGCTTTCTCTTCTAACATGCCGGGCCGTACATTTGGCCGCACAGGTGTAACCCCTGAGGGTGTGCCAGAAGATGAGGAAAACTGGATTGTAAGTGTGATGGCGATGAATGAAGACTATCTCAATTTGATGGGTATGGAGCTTGCCGAGGGTAGAAATTACTCGCAATCATTCGGTACAGATCAGGAAGAGGCGATTATCGTCAATGAGGCGTTTATCAAAGAGCTGGGTTGGGAAACGGGCGTGAATAAGAAATTACGTTTTGGCAACGATCAGGAGCGCACCATTGTGGGTGTGGTTAAGGATTTTCATTTTGCTTCTATGCGCCACTCGATCGAGCCTTTGCTCCTTTTCTACAATCCCGAGGCCAACAATAACCTGTCAGTCCGCATTACAGACGATGTCAGCGGCACCATGAGCAACATCGCAGGTGTATGGAATGAGATCTACCCCGACTACCCGTTTGAGTATGAGTTTTTTGATGAGGAATTTGATCAGATCTTCAAGTCGGATGAAGATTTCAGTGCCTTAGCGAAGAATTTTACCTGGCTAGCCATCTTTATTGCTTGCCTTGGTTTATTTGGTCTCTCGGCCTACATGGCTGAGCAGCGTAGAAAGGAGATTGGCATCAGAAAGGTATTAGGTTCTAAAATATCACAGGTGGTGATGTTGCTTTCAAAAGAGTTTATTTTGCTGATCATCATTGCGAATTTCATTGCCTGGCCGATTGCCTATTGGGCTACACATAATTGGCTCAGCGACTTTCAGTATCGCATTGAGTTGTTGTCATTTTCATCGATTATGATTTTCGTAATCTCAGGCCTCATGGCATTGATGATAGGCCTGCTCACGGTGAGCTACCAGTCGATCGCTGCTTCTGTAGCCAATCCGGTGGATAGTTTGAGAAACGAATAAGATTTTAGATGTGAGATTTTAGATTTTAGAATTGGGCAGAGAGCTAAGGGCACAGTGCAGAGAGCGTAGAGCTTTGAGTTACGAGTTTTGAGTTACGAGTTTTGAGTAAGATGTGAGCATAGGTCAGGCTGAGAGCTTTTA
>NZ_SMMD01000601.1 GCF_009711475.1 Fulvivirga aurantia | reverse complement strand
CAGTTCAATATTAACTTTGCGATCAATCGCGTGATTTTTATTTCTTTAGTTTTAATTCATACAGATCTGAGCGTCTGTCTTTTAGGTTTTTCACACTACCATTGTTATGAAGCTGCTTCAGATCGTTGAGGTCTACATCTGCAATAATAGTATTTTCTGTGTTAGGTGTACCTTCTGCTACGATGGCATTGTGCGGAAATGCAAAATCTGAAGGGGAAAATATGGCTGATTGTCCATATTGAATATCCATGTTAACCACCTTAGGCAGGTTACCGACACTACCGGATATCACGACATAGCACTCGTTTTCTATAGCTCTGGCTTGCGAACAAATTCTCACCCTATGGTATCCGTTATGCATGTCTGTAGCAAATGGCACAAATAAGATTTCCATCCCCTGATCAGCCAGCATTCGGCTAAGCTCAGGAAATTCTGAATCGTAGCAAATGAGGATACCTATTTTGGCTGTATCTGTTTCAAAAACCTGCACCTTGTCACCTCCGGTCATGCCCCAATCTGAGGCCTCGGCAGGTGTTACATGTATTTTGTATTGTGCCTCAGTCGATCCATTTCTCCTACAGAGATAAGAAACATTGTAGAGCTTCTCATCTTCATAGACCGGCATGCTACCCGCTATGATATTGATGTTGTAGGTTATGGCGAAATCAACCAGTTTTTCTTTAATCTGGTCTGTGTATTGGGCAAGTTTTCTAATCGCTTTGGCGGCATCGTCTTCATTAAACTCAGCCATGAGTGGCGCATTAAACAACTCAGGGAATACAAGAAAATCGGCCTGGTAGCCACTTACTGCGTCAACGAAAAACTCAACATTCTCAAAAAACGACTCAATATTTTTAACGCTACGCAACTGCCATTGTACTACACCAATGCGAGCATAAGCCTTTTTCTGACCAACTAACTCTTCTTTTTCCTCATAATAGATGTTGTTCCACTCTACGAGAACGGCATAGTTTTTTGAAGCCTTATCGCCAGTAAGGTAGTTTCTAAGCACCTTTCTTACGTGGAAATCATTGCTGGTCTGGAAATATAATACAGGATCGTAAATCTCCTTTGACCGAACTTTGGCGATGTATTCTTTTGGTGTAAGGTCATCACTATGCAAGTGATAATTAGGCATTCTGCCTCCGGCAACAATGGAGCGGAGGTTCATGCGTTCGCATAATTCTTTTCTTGCGTCATAGAGCCTTCTGCCCAGACGAATGCCGCGATATTCTTTATCAACACACACCTCGATGGCATACATCACGTCTCCGTTGCTATCATGTGTGCTGAAGGTTTCGTTACCAGTTATTTTTTGGTAAGTATGACTATCGCCATACTTGTCGTAATCAACAATCAACGATAGTGCAAAAGCCACGACCTTACCATGGTCTTCAACACAAATTTGCCCTTCAGGGAAAACCTTTAGCAGTTTTTTAATTTGCTGCCTGGTCCAGGGCTCATCATTCATCATGGTATAGGCACCATCCATGATTTCATAGATTCGATCATAATCGTCTATGGTGAGAGGACGTGTCTCTAATAAATATGAAGAGGTGCTATCGTTTTGAATTTCTGCCATTACCAACCCAATACATAAGCAAAGATCAGAGGTGCCACGATGGTTGCGTCAGACTCCACAATGAATTTTGGTGTATTGATGTCTAATTTTCCCCAGGTAATCTTTTCATTAGGTACAGCACCACTGTAAGAGCCATAACTTGTTGTAGAATCAGAGATCTGGCAGAAGTAGCTCCAGAAAGGAGTGTCCGTTCTCTCCATATCCTGATAAAGCATAGGCACTACACAAATCGGGAAGTCACCGGCTATACCACCACCAATTTGGAAGAAGCCAATGCCTTTGTCTTCGGCATTGTCAGTATACCAATCGGCCAGGAATGTCATGTATTCGATACCAGACTTCATAGTCGAAGCCTTAAGCTCACCTTTTAAACAATACGAGGCGAAAATATTACCCATGGTTGAGTCTTCCCAACCCGGTACAACTATTGGCAAATTCTTTTTGGCCGCAGCCACCATCCAGCTGTTTTTAGGATCGATCTCATAATATTGCTCAAGCACACCAGAGTTAATAAGCTTGTACATAAACTCATGCGGGAAGTAGCGCTCACCTTTATCTTCAGCTTCTTTCCAGATATCAAATATATGTGATTGTAGTCTTCTGAAAGCCTCTTCTTCCGGGATGCAAGTGTCAGTCACTCTGTTCAAGCCTTTCTCAAGCAAATCCCACTCTTCTTGTGGCGTAAGGTCCCTATAGTTAGGCACTCTTTTGTAATGTGAGTGAGCCACCAAATTCATTAAATCCTCTTCCAGATTGGCTCCGGTACAAGAAATAATATGCACTTTGTCTTGCCTGATCATTTCTGCAAAAGATTTGCCTAATTCACCGGTACTCATGGCACCAGCCAAAGAAACGAGCATTTTTTTATCTTCTGACAAGTGTTTTTTGTAACCCTTGGCGGCATCTACTAGTGCTGCTGAGTTAAAATGTAGAAAATGATTTTCTATAAATTCTGAAATCGACTGATGTGCCATTTTTCTTGAGGTTTTTTATTTTAAGAGACTACTTCTTGTTTAGGAAGAAACACTTCCGCCATCATACAGCGAGCGCTTCCGCCTCCAAGAGTTTCTATAGTTTTAAGTGAACTGTGAATAATATCACAATGTTTTTCGATTGCTGAAATTTGTTGATCGTTAAGTGAATTGAAGGCTGTTGAAGACATCACTAAGAACCTGTCTCCGTTCTTGTTATTTACCTGTAGCATATTGCCGGCAAATTGGTTGCACTGCGCTTCACTTATCTCAATAACTTCTTTATCGGTTTTTTTAAAGGTATCTAATAGCATTTGCTTTTCAGAAGGATCATCGATGGACTCCAGGCAAATGATTACAAATTTTTCTGCCACACACATCATCACATTGGTGTGGTAAATAGGTAGCCGACTCTGATTTACTGTTTGGTTGGCAGTAAATTTTATCGGAGTATAGCCCATTTTCTTTGTAAATACATCGAGTACTTTTTCGTGTGTACGATCAGAGATGGCGGCATATGCCAACTTATTATTTCTATCCAGCACCATACTGCCTGTACCCTCTAAAAACTCATTTTCAGATTCGTAGATACTCAGGTCATGGATTTGCTTTACCTTAAATCCATGTTCACTTTTTAAAATACCAATTACATCTCCTCTGCGCTCACCTCGTCTGATTTCAGAATACATAGGATACCACACAATATGGCCCTTTTCGTGAAAAGAAATCCAGTTGTTAGGGAAAATGGAGTCTGGTGTGTGAGGCTCTGGTGTATCTTCTATTACAATCACTTCGATACCATTGGCTCTCAGTTTTTCCACGAATGTGTCAAACTCATTCTTAGCTCTAATTTGAGCCTCATTTTCACTGAGGTCGTCAGGCTTTTTTTGATAATGATTGTTCCTGGCCGTTTCTTCATTAAAGCCAAACTGCCTCGGACGTACCATTAAGATTGTATCGGTGCAGTCTTTAGCCATTAGCTATTTTCAAGGATTTTAGTTGTTGCTTCTAGTATTTCGAAGGCATTTTCAGCCATTCTGTTCTCTGTATCAAGGGTAGGATTTACTTCTACCATCTCCCAGCATACTACTTTTGGCTCTTTTATTAATGCGGTATTCAAGGCTTTAGCTTCTTCTACTGTTAAACCATGAGGTACTGGTGTGCCTGTGCCCACAGATATGCCAGAATCCATACTGTCTACATCAAAAGATACATATACGATATCACAATCTTTTAGTAAATCAAGCGCCTGGCTGGCTGTCTTATCAACACCCTGAGCTCTTACTTCATCAGTTGTGATATTAGTTATGCCGTATTTCTTTAGCAAAAACTCTTCAGGAGACTCAAGGTCACGTGCAGAAATAAACACAAGGTCACTTAGGTTGATTTTTGGCTCCTCAATACCAACATTCTTTATTTTCTCCCAGAGTTCTACTGTTTCTGGTTTAGGATCGTTGATTTTACAATCCATATTATCGATACCACCAACCATGGCTAGTGGCATGCCATGCATGTTGCCAGATGGTGTGGTGTATGGTGTGTGCAAATCAGCATGAGCATCTATCCATATTACGCCTAAGCGTTTATCAGGGTACGCTTTTTTGATACCGCAAATAGTACCAGCTGCCGTAGAGTGATCACCGGCTAACACCAAAGGAAAATCACCGCCATTTAGGGTTTCGTAGACCTTGTCACAAACTCTGGATTCCATGGTGTATACCCCATCAATAAATTTGGCGTGAGGGTGTTCAAATCCATCGAATAATATATCGTTTACATTTTCGACTTCTTCAGAATCATAATTGGCAAAATAATCCGACTCAAGGTCAAGACTGGCTACTTTAAGCGCATCAATACCTAGGCTGGCACCACGTGTACCTGCTGCAATTTCTGATTTTACCTCTATAATTTTTATATCCTTCAAGGGCAATATTCTGTCCATATCTAAATCTTTAATATTTAC
>NZ_SMMD01000294.1 GCF_009711475.1 Fulvivirga aurantia | reverse complement strand
ACTCTCTTTAATGGCCGCAGTTGGAATGGTTGCATTCCTTTCAGCATGTGGTGACGATGATGATTCTCCTGCTCCAGTTGGAGGTGATGAAAACGAAAATGTAGTGGTAACCGAGAATATTACAGCAAACACTACTTGGACTTCGGACAATATTTACGAATTAGGCGGCAGAATCTCAGTAGAGTCAGGCGCTACTCTTACCATTGAAGCTGGTACTATTATTAAAGGACAAGCAGGAACTGGTTCTAATGCCACTGCTCTTGTGGTTGCCAGAGGTGCTAAATTAGATGCCCAGGGTACTTCTTCTGCTCCTATCATTTTTACATCTGTAGCTGATGAGATTGAGTCAGGTATGATAGCAAGCCCTAACCTTGACCCGGATCTAAACGGTCTTTGGGGCGGACTTATTATCTTAGGTAACGCACCAATTTCTGCAGATGCTGCTTCAGTTCAAATTGAAGGAATTCCTCCATCAGATGTAAATGGTCTTTACGGAGGCTCTACAGCTGACGATAACTCAGGAACTATTCGTTACATTTCCATCCGTCATGGTGGCTCAAATATTGGTGAAGGAAATGAGATCAACGGCCTTACTTTAGGTGGTGTTGGTTCAGGTACAACTATAGAATATGTAGAAATTGTTGGAAACCAGGATGATGGTATCGAGTGCTTTGGTGGAACAGTAAACATAAGCAACGCATTAGTATGGAATCAAGGTGATGATGCATACGATATGGATCAGGACTACACCGGAACTATCGACAACTTCATTTTCATTGGTGGAGCTGACTCTGACCACGCTATGGAGCTTGATGGTCCTGAAGGTTCTCAAGATAACGGTGGCTTCACTTTAAGAAATGGTTCGCTTAAAGGATACAATGATGGTGGAGTTGATGGTGGAGAATACATCGATTTCAGATCAGGTGTTAAAGCGAGCATCGAAAACTGCTACTTCTTCAATTTCTCAGAAGACTCTGATGTTGAACTTGATAATGACGGAGTTGCTGCCAACTGGTTAGATGAGTCATTAAGCATATCAGATTTACAGTTTGACGTAAGCCATCTTTCTGCTGGTAACCTTACAATTGAAGCTATATTCGCTGACAAAGGTGATGATGCTGATGATGCATTTACTACCAGAGTTCCAGGTGCAAGTATTGTAACAACTGCAACAGTTGGTGCTGATAAAACAAAATTTACAGGGTGGACTTGGGCTGATGCTAATGGTGAGCTAGCAAGCTTCTAAGTTGAAATATTAATCCAATGTTAAGGGAGACTGAGAGGTCTCCCTTTTTTGGTAACATAGAAATAACCAACTCATAATACCTTTATGAATGCCGCTGAACATTGATAAAGCTACCTTTGCACAAATTTTAAGGGAAAGATATGAACATTTTAAAATTATTTTCGGTAGCAATTCTACTTTTAGTAGGTACCACGTTGTATGCTCAGAAGGGTACAATTAGAGGTTCAGTTATCGACAACACAACAGGCGAGCCATTATTCGGAGTTACAGCTGTAATTGCTGGAACAACTACAGGCGCTGCCTCTGATTTTGATGGAAAATTTGAAATACAAATAGAGCCGGGTACATAT
>NZ_SMMD01000377.1 GCF_009711475.1 Fulvivirga aurantia | reverse complement strand
TAATAAACTCTTTCCCTTTTCAATGAACTCATAAGCAAAATGATCAAAAGAATTATTATTACTCATTTTATTCGCATTAATACAAACCTCTAAAGCTTCAGAAATTAATTTCCGATGTCTGTTTATCCGTTGTTGCTTGGCTTCATTTCTTAAATGTCGCTCTCTATCTGTTATAGAAAGATCAATCGCTCGTTTATAATTTTCTAAAGACGCCTCAATGATCGATAGCTCACCTAATTCAGCCCCCTGATGTGCCAAAATGCCAGCTTTTTCCTTCAAAACTTCAATGGCCTCAAGCGTATGTACATATTCCACCGCTTTGTTATTTTGATTTGAAAGTAAATCAATAGCCAAATCACAATAGGACAAAGCCTCTTTAAACGAACCCATTGCTTCGTATACCTTCGCTTTTTCTATATAAATCTCATATAGCGAATAATGCGATTTACCATAAAGTCTGATGTTCTCTTCTACTGCTTGATTAAGTAAACTTTGTGCCTTTTGATGCTCATTTTTCACCCTTTCACTTTTGGCTTTTAATAATAAGATATCACTAACCTGTGACTTGTCGAAATTCACATATTTCTCAGATTGACTGAGATAAAAAGAAGCACTATCGTAATAGGTAAACTGCTGCTGCAGAGAAACAAGACCTGAATAAACGCTTAAAATAGTATTGCCATAGTCTTCTGGCCGATCTAATCTTTTTATAAGATCAAGTGATTGATGGTAGCCCTCAAGCGCCCTTTTATAAAATGCAGACTCTTTCGAATCGTAGGACTTGGCAGTCCAACAATTGGCCAGGTAGGTCCACCCGAGGATTTTATAAAACAAAGTACCATCGCTACCATAATACAAATCAAGGCCTTGAGGAATATACTTAAGATACTGTTGATAATTGGCTATGGCGCGATCCGGCTTATCAAGCAACAAGTAGGCACTACCTAAGTAGCTGTACCACGTGTTTATGTAAATACTATCTTCAAGTGATAAGCGTTGATTTTCTTTTTGCAAAATGAGTTTCTTAAAAACACGAATCGATTCGATATATGCCCCCATTTCATATAACAAATTACCTCTACTGTGCTGGTAATTTTTATATACAAGGCTATCGATGTCATTGCCAAAAAATGCCTCCGAATGATCACTTAATACCTGCTGAGCTCTGTTATCCCATTTTCGTTTTTCATCGATTGTGTTTTGATAGTAATGGTCGTTGATTAGCTCACTCAAAATCGAAATCACTAATACATAGTCACCCTCAATTGTGGTTGAGTCTACATATGGCAAGATTACCTCCTTTAGCTTTGCATCTTCAGAAGGATTGTAGGTAGAAAGGATTGAGGATACCGCAATTTGATATTTACTGGAATCGGAGGAGTGAGTTTGCGCATTGACATTTTGTGCAAACAGAAACAATATCAATACAAATGCATGAGTGAGATGCGTAAACCTAATGAGCTCAGACATTTAGCTAATATAGCCAAACTATGAACCTCTTAAAATAAAAATGACTACCTCAAAACTCTAAATTAAAGATTTGGGGTAGTCACTAATATAAATTTTACTTACTCGAAAATCCCTTCTGCTACCGCTGCTTTAACTTGTAACTCTTTAGGCTCACCATCAGAAAAAATACCTGTGGTAACATATACCATAGCTTCATGATGTAACAAGTCTTCATTTATCACTTCAAAAGAAATTACAGCTTCATTATATTTCTCATTGTATTCTATATTACCGATTACTGCCATTGTGCCTTCCTTTGTTTCTATACTAGCATTTATCATATCAGGTATTTCACAGTAAACGAGCAGCTCAAGCTTTTGAGTAATTATTCTGGGATACTTACAATCGTTTCGTGGTCTTGGTGGGCAAACAGGTTTAGGCATTGGTCCGATTGGTCTTACCGGGGCCACCCCTATATACATTTCTTCTTCCGACCATTGCATATAGTTTTCTAAAATTGACACACGTTTTTCAACACCAATTTCAGGCTCAAATCCTTCTGATATTGCCTTTAACTCTGCCTCAGCTGTTTCTGCAGAAAAAACTTCTGCAATGGTATACACTTCTTGTTCCTCATTGTTCTTCGAAGCATCATAAGATTTCAATCCTTTTTGGTTTTGATTTTCTACATGTACTGTAGCTAGCTCACAACT
>NZ_SMMD01000649.1 GCF_009711475.1 Fulvivirga aurantia | reverse complement strand
TTTCTACATTTGTTTCGAGTTACAACTTAATCACACACGATGGACCGCTATTCCTACATTTCAAACGCCCACGGAAGCTATATAGATGAGCTTTATGACTCATATAAAAGCGACCCTAATTCAGTAGACGAATCCTGGCAAAAATTTTTCGAAGGTTTTGAGTTTTCTCAACAAAAATACGGAGAAAATGGTGCTCCCGCAGAAGGAGATTTATCACCTAAGGAAACACGCGTAAGGAATCTAATACACGCTTTCAGATCACGAGGTCACTTAAAATCTGACACCAACCCGGTAAGACAAAGAAGAGACCATAATGTAAAGCTAAAAATTGAAGATTTTGGGCTTACTGACGAAGACCTAAAAAGCGAGTTTGAGGTAGGAGAAGAAATCGGATTAGGCAAAGCTTCGCTACAAAAAATAAATGAGCGACTTGAACATATATATTTAGGCCCTATTGGCTACGAGTATATGCACTTGAGAGATAGTGAGATATTACAGTGGTTTAAACAAAAGTGTGAAAAAGAGGCTGTGGACATCACACCTTCTCTTGAAGTAAAAAGAAGAATACTAGACAAGCTTAATGAAGCTGTAGTCTTTGAAAATTTCCTACATACGAAGTTTCTCGGGCAAAAGCGTTTCTCATTAGAAGGTGGTGAAAATACCATCGCAGCACTTGATGCCATCATCAACAAAGCTGCTGAGTTTGATGTAAAGGAAGTGGTAATAGGTATGGCTCACCGTGGCCGCCTCAACGTGTTGGCAAATATCATGGGTAAAACCTATGAGGAAATCTTCAATGAATTTGAGGGTAACGCAGACCCTGACCTCACAATGGGTGATGGAGATGTAAAATATCACTTAGGGTACTCAAGTAGAATAAAGACACCGTCAGATAAAGACGTATACGTAAAGCTAGCACCTAACCCTTCTCACTTAGAGGCCGTAGATCCGGTTGTTTTGGGTTATACGCGTGGCCAAATTAATGATGAGTATGACGGAGACATGAAAAAAGCCATGTCCATCCTTATACATGGTGATGCTGCTGTGGCTGGACAGGGAATTGTTTACGAGATCGTGCAAATGTCTGAGTTACCTGGTTATAGAACAGGCGGTACAATTCATTTTGTAATCAACAACCAGGTTGGTTTTACTACAGACTATGACGATGCACGTTCTAGTATTTACTGTACTGACATAGCAAAAATTATAGATGCGCCTGTTTTGCACATCAATGGTGATGATGCAGAGGCAGTAACGTTTGGTGTAAACCTCGCAGTAGAGTACAATCAAAAATTTGGGAAGGATATATTCATCGACCTCTTATGCTACAGAAGGCATGGACACAATGAGAGTGATGAACCTAAGTTTACTCAACCAAAACTTTACAACCTCATTGCTAAGCATGCTAACCCAAGAGAGGTGTATGTAAAAAAACTCATTGAGCGTGGTGATGTGGATGAGGCAAGCGCCAAAAAGCTTGATAAAGAATTTAGAAGCATGCTGCAAGATCGACTAAACGAGGTAAAGCAGCAGCCATTAAAATATAAACCTCAAAAAGTTGAGGAAGAGTGGAAGCAACTTCGCAGAGCTACACCTCAGGATTTTGAAAAATCTCCTGAAACTGGAGTTAAAAAAGCTGTGGTAGATAAAGTTGCCAAAGCACTTACAACGCTGCCAGATGGCTTTAAGCCGCTTAAGCAAATAGAAAAATTAATCAAAGAGCGTAAAACCAATTTCTTTGATAAGAAAGAGCTCAACTGGGCAGATGCCGAATTACTTGCTTATGGTTCTCTGCTTACAGAAGGCAAAATCGTCCGTATGTCTGGTCAGGATGTAAAGAGAGGAACTTTCTCTCACCGTCATTCTTACGTGTTTGATGCTAATACCAACGAGCCATACTGTAATCTTGATCACATTGAAGATGGTCAACCTAAATTTCAAATCTACAACTCGCTATTGAGTGAATTTGGCGTTTTAGGTTTCGAATACGGTTTCGCGATGTCCACGCCAAATGCTTTAGTTATTTGGGAAGCACAGTTTGGTGATTTCGTGAACGGTGCACAGGTTATGATTGATCAGTTTATCACGAGTGCAGAGTCTAAATGGCAGCGCATGAACGGACTGGTTATGCTTTTACCACACGGCTACGAAGGACAAGGGCCTGAGCACTCTAATGCCAGACCTGAGCGCTTCCTACAATTGGCCGCTGAAGAAAATATCATAGCATGTAACATCACGACTCCAGCTAACTTCTTCCATATGCTACGAAGACAATTGGCTTGGGAGTTTAGAAAACCTTGTGTTGTTTTTTCACCTAAATCCTTACTCAGACATCCTAAAGTTATTTCTCCAATAGAAGAATTTACTAAAGGTGGATTCCAGGAAGTAATTGGTGATAGCTATGTGACTAATAAGTCAGTTAAAAAAGTAGTAATGTGTACAGGTAAAGTTTATTACGACCTGTTAGAAGAACAACAAGAAAAGAAAATAAAAGATGTAGCACTCGTAAGAATTGAACAACTACATCCTTTCCCTTTCAAACAGCTTGATGCTCAGCTTAAAAAGTATAAAGACGCGAAACTTGCCTGGGTGCAGGAAGAGCCATCTAACATGGGTTACTGGACTTATATGCTAAGAACGTTAACTGACAAAAACATTGAGCTGGTATCCAGAAAGGCAAGTGCCTCCCCTGCTACTGGTTATGCCAAAGTGCATAAAGAAGAGCAGGCTAGAATTGTTGAAAAAGCTTTCCAAAAATAAAATTTACAAGAAAACCATATCATAATGAGCCAAGAAATCAAAGTTCCGGAAGTTGGTGAATCAATCACCGAAGTGACCATAGCCAGCTGGCTTAAAGCCGATGGTGATTACGTGGAACAAGACGAAATCATTGCAGAATTAGAGTCTGACAAAGCTACATTTGAGCTCCCTGCTGAAGTGGCAGGTGTCTTAAAAATTAAAGCTGAAGAAGGTGATACAATTGAGGTTGGTAGTGTAATCTGTGAAATTGATGCAGATGCTAAAGGATCAGGTTCTTCATCTGATGACAGTAAAAAAGAGGAAAGTAAATCTACTGAAGAATCTTCTTCTTCAGACGCTTCATCTGAGGGTGGTGGAAAGAAGACCGGACAAGTAAAAGAAATGGTCGTGCCTTCAGTAGGTGAATCAATCACTGAAGTTACCATCTCTTCATGGCTCAAAGAAGAAGGTGACTTTATAGAACTTGATGAGGTAATTGCTGAAGTAGAATCAGACAAAGCAACCTTTGAATTGCCTGCCGAAGCCAACGGTATTCTAAACATCGTGGCTGAAGAAGGCGATACCTTAGAAATTGGCGCTTTGATATGCAAGATTGAAGAGATGGAAGGCAAGCCTGCCTCTAGCGACAACGGAGCTCCTAAAAAAGAAGAATCATCAACTTCCTCTGCTTCTGGGCAGACGAGCAGCAATGAAACATATGCCACTGGCCATGCTTCACCGGCAGCCGCCAAAATTCTTAAAGAAAAAGGCCTTGACCCTAATGATGTAAAAGGTACAGGTGTAGACGGAAGAATTACAAAAGAGGACGCTGAGAAAGCATCGAAGCAGGAAAAAGCTGACCCTAAGCAAGAAGCTAAAGAAGAGCAATCTGCTCCTGCAAATGCAGCTCAAGGAGGCACCAGAGATGAGCGCAGAGAAAAAATGACTAGTCTACGAAAGACAATCTCTAAGCGATTAGTTTCTGTAAAGAATGAAACTGCCATGCTTACCACATTTAATGAGGTAAACATGCAGCCGATCATGGACTTGCGTAAAAAGTACAAAGAGCAGTTTAAAGAAAAGCACGGTGTAGGTCTTGGCTTCATGTCATTCTTCACCAAAGCCTGTTGTCAGGCATTACTCGAGTGGCCGGCAGTAAATGCAGCTATCGATGGTAATGAGATGGTTTATCATGAATACTGTGATATTTCTATAGCTGTATCATCACCAAAAGGATTGGTTGTTCCGGTTATTAGAAATGCGGAAACGCTTGATTTCAAAGGTATCGAAAGTGAGGTAGTGAGGTTAGCCAAAAAGGCGCGTGATGGTAAGCTAAGCATTCCTGAAATGTCTGGAGGAACTTTTACTATTACCAACGGAGGTATTTTTGGTTCTATGCTGTCAACACCAATTATAAACGCACCACAATCAGCCATATTAGGTATGCACAATATTGTAGAAAGACCTGTGGTAGAAAATGGTGAAGTCGTAGTGAGACCGGTGATGTACGTTGCTTTATCATATGATCACAGAACAATTGACGGTCGTGAGTCAGTGAGCTTCCTCGTAAGAGTTAAAGAACTACTGGAAGATCCGACCAGACTTATGTTAGGAGTTTGATTTATAAGTACAAAGTAATAAGTAACTAGTACTGAGTAGATGCACCAGTTCAAAAAGCTTTCGGTTTGGCAAAAGGCAATGAGTTTAACAACTTCTGTCTATGAGCTTACTGAAAATTTTCCTGCAAAAGAGCAGTTTGGGCTTACAACTCAGATCAGAAGAAGTTCTGTTTCGGTGGCATCTAACATTGCTGAAGGAGCCGGTAGAAATTCTAAAGGAGAATTTAAGCAGTTTTTAGGAATAGCAACGGGATCTTTATATGAGTTGGAAACTCAGTTACTTATTTCAAGTCAGGTAGGTTATACTGATGAGCAAAGAGTTAACGGACTAATATCTTCAATAGAAGAAATTCATAAAATGTTAATAGGCCTTAAAGCGTCATTAAATTAATTTTAGCCAGTACAAGGTACTTACTACTATGTACTCAGTACTAAAAACAAAAGAAACATGAAATACGATGTTACAGTAATCGGCTCCGGCCCTGGAGGGTATGTTGCAGCTATAAGATGTGCTCAACTTGGCCTCAAAACAGCCATTATTGAAAAGTATAATACTTTAGGTGGAACCTGCCTTAACGTAGGGTGTATTCCTTCTAAAGCCATGCTCGACTCTTCTGAGCATTTCCACAATGCAGAAAATCACTTCAAAGAGCACGGCATTGATATAAATAAGCCTAAAGCCAACTTGAAACAAATGATTGCTCGCAAGGCGTCAGTTGTGCAGCAGACTTGTGATGGTGTAGAATATCTTATGAAGAAAAATAAGATTGATGTGCACTATGGTCTGGGTTCATTTGTATCAAAAAATAAAATTAAAATCACTCCGGAAAA
>NZ_SMMD01000625.1 GCF_009711475.1 Fulvivirga aurantia | reverse complement strand
CTTATGCCAAATGATTGAATGTTGCTAAGTCAATGTTTAATTTTGTAACTTACTGTAGGAATTTATTGAGAGTATATGAAAATATTTAGTCTATTACTGGTTTTTGTTATAAGCGGAACAGCGGTTTTTAGTCAAACTGGGGATTTTAGAACAATCACAGGAGGAACTTGGTCCACAGCCACTACTTGGGAGCGTGATGCAGATCAAAATGGAACCTTTGAAGAATCGCCATCTACTGTTGCTCCCAACTCCTTGAGCGATGAAATTACAATTCAAGCGGGACATACGGTCACACTTACTAACAATGTCACTATCAACGGGACATTAACTATTCAAAATACAGGTGCCTTAACTATATCCGCTGCTGGAGCTCCAGCTGATAGGTTAACAATTTCTTCTACAGGTACATTAAATAATTTAGGAACATTGACGATGGCCGGAGGGCTCATAAAGCGGATGCGAGTTAATGGTGTAGTTAATAACTCTGGAACTATGAATGGTTTCAATCCAACTAAATTATTTTTCGAAGCAAATTCTATATACGATCATCAATTTACATCAACAGCTGGTACGATTCCGTTGGCAACGTGGAACACTTCTTCTACATGTCAAATAACTGGATATACATCTGCAGGGTCAGCTCCTGCTAATTTATCTCAAGGGTTCGGTAATTTTACATGGAATTGTGTAAACCAAACTGCTCCCATAGACCTTGCGGGGTCGTTAACAACAATAAATGGAAATCTTAATTTATTGAATACTGGATTTATAGGTGTTTTTCTCGATCAATCCGGCTCAAATACTACAATAGATGTTTCTGGAAATTTAATTGTTGAAGAGTATTTTATTGTTTCAGAGACTGGAACTGGTAATATATTAAATGTTTCTGGTTCGGCAATCCTTACAAACAATACACCTTATTTAGTCTTATCTGGAGCCTCTGGTGATGTCACATTAAATGTAGCAGGTGATGTAAGCCTAGATAATGGAGGGTTCATCGATATGTCACAAGCAGGTGTAGGCAATTCTGTTGTTAATTTGGGAGGAGACTTATCAATGGCGAATTTTTCTTATATCACAACTGGTTTTGGGACAGGTAATTACACAATTAATTTTAATGGATCAAGTGAGCAAATCTTAACTGCTAGTCTGAATGAATTATTTGATGGTCAAGATGTGAACATCTTATCAGGTGCGATTCTCTCAATTGCAAATAACAATTTTTTAGGAACCTCTGGCGACTTTAATTTGGCCAACAATGCAGAGTTAAGAGTTGGTTCTACGGCTGCCTCTGGAGCTATTCAAACCTCAGGAAGTGGAGGAAATATTCGAGTAACGGGGACACAGACATATACTTCGGGATCAACTATCGTCTACAATGGGTTGGCTGCTCAATTTATAGGATCTGGATATCCTTCAACTGCAGGTGTGCAATTAGAAATTAATAATGCCAATGGAGTATCTTTAGTTTCTAATGTTACCATAGGTGATGATTTAACGCTTAATGCAGGCAATCTTTCAGTCGGGTCAAATTTATTAACTCTCCGAGGCAGTGTTAGTGGTGCAGGTTCTATTGCTGTGACCTCTAACTCTGACATAATAGTCAATGGTACAGGTGTATTTGGTACTTTCCCATTTCTTTCTGCAACTCCAACTTTAAATGATTTTACAATCGATAGAGCGGGGGAATCAGTGATTTTTGAAGATGACGTTACAATAACCGGCATTTTGTCTATAACTCAGGGAGATCTTGATTTTAGGGGTAGAACTTTGAATTTATCAGGCACCATAACAGGTAGCGGGAACATTCAATCTAATGCTTCTTCAACATTAAATATAACTGGTAGTGGGGCATTTGGAACATTACAATTTGATCCAACCGCCAACACTATTGGAACACTCTCATTCAATAGAAATACATCGGGTACAGCAGCTTTGCAAGGTACATTGACAGTAAATAATGCCCTAACACTTTTAAACGGAGAGCTTACTAATTCAGCTTCTTTGTTTATGGCTGACAATGCGTTATTAACTAAAAATTCGAATGCTGTATTTCTGGGTAATTCTCCTGAAACTACAGGGGGAGCACTTTATGATATCATTTATACCAATGCGGGACAAACAACTGGTAGCGAAATACCTGCACCAACTACTACGGATGCTTTAGGAGACTTGACAATTCAAACATCGGGAGCGGTTGTGTTAGATCAATCATTACAAGTAAATAATGCCGTAACGCTACAAACTGGATCACTTACCATAGGAGCAAACACATTATCCGTAGGTGGAGATTGGACTAGAAATGGGGGTGCTCTTAATGCATATACTGGCTTGGTGATTTTTAATGGAACTACAACTATTGGAGGAAGTAGTGCAGCGACATTCGTAAACTTCCAGGTAGATGGGACGTCTAGTGTTACGATGCCAGCCGGCAATATAAATATTAACGGTAATATTCAAATTTCAGCATCAGCTACTTTCAATGCCAATGGGGGCACAGTTACACTCGGTACTACATCAGACCCTAATATTGCAGCTGGTGGAGCAACGTTTAATAATATTGCGGTCAATAAAGCGTCAGGAACGGTATCCATAACTAGTCAGTTAAATTTAGGGGGTAGAATGACCTTTTCGGGGTCAAGTACTGCAACGATAGATTCACAAGATAACTTAACGATTATTTCAACATCTGATGCAGCCTCAGGAAATGGAAGCATTGGAGCTGTTCCAAGTGGAGTCTCGTTTGTAAATAATTTTACAGTGCAAAGGTTCATGAGTGGAGAGGGAAGAATTTACAGATACCTTTCATCACCCGTAGTAGGTGCAAACTTTGAACAATGGAGAGATGATTTCCCTATTACAGGTACTTTTAGTGATCCTAGCACAGGGCCGGGAATCAGAACTAATAATCCATCTTTGTACCTTTATGATGAGTCAAATCCCGGCACAACGGATACCGGTTGGGAAGCACACCCTACCACAGGAGCACTAGCGACTCATACTATAGAAGTTGGTCGTGGTTATGCTGCTTTTATTAGAGAAGACGTGGCTAGTACCGTAGTTGATGTGACAGGAACACTGAATGTAGCAAATGTTACTGATATAGATTTAGGCGTAACTTATAATGATAGTGGAGAAGGGCCAACTCATGAAGGTTGGAATTTAGTCGGTAACCCGTTCCCGTCTTCGATTGATTGGGATAATATATTAAGTGGTACCGGAGGAACTATCACTAATGTTGATAATGGTATTCATGTAAGGGATAATGGAGCAGGCGGTATTTATAGAACATGGGATGGGTCTGTGGGAGATCTTGAAAATGGAGAAATTGCTACAGCTCAGGCTTTTTGGGTGAGGGCAAATGCAGTGGCTCCTATTCTTACGGTAAATGAGCAAGCAAAGACAGCGTCAACAGGTGCATTTTACAGAACAGAAGAAGCAGAAAAAGAAGTTATTCAGGTTTCACTAAGTAATGGTACTATCACAGATAATGCATTTATATCATTCGATGATAATGCCACTTTAGGCTATGATTCAAAAGACACTCCAAATCTTGATAATGTAAGTTTCGATATATCGAGTTATACAGAAGACTCAATTTCTCTAGCAATTAACTATATCGGAGGTTTTACATGTTCTTCCTCATTGCCTCTAAATATACAAGATGTATCATCAGGATCTTATACTTTAGAGTTCTCACAATTAGAGTCAATTGTAACACCGTACCAAATTTCGTTACATGATAATTATTTAGATACGAACCAAGATATCTTTTTAGAAAGCACTTATACTTTTAATATTGATTCAACAGATTTGTCTAGCTATGGAAATCAAAGATTTGCACTTGAGATTACAACAGACTTTGAATTACATCCTGAAATAGCCATAGATGGCGACAAACTAGCATCTAATTACAGTGAAGGGAATCAATGGTATTTAAATGGAGAACCTATAGCCACTACTCAAGAAATTTTACCTATGGAATCGGGGCTCTATGAATTAGAGGTAATATTAAATGACTGTGTAGCAAGAACAAGTTTGCAGTTTGAGGTTACTGGTTTAGATATAGATTTAACTAAAGAACTTGTAATTTTCCCTAATCCATTTCAAGATAAGTTTAAAATTTCTTCTCAGTCATTAATCCAGAGCATTGAAATTTATGGTACTAAGGGCAACAAGATTTACACTCAAGCTTTAAATACAAAAGAATATGAGGTTAATTCACAGAAGTTATCAAAAGGGGTGTATATTGTTCGCGTTATAACAAACGATGATGTAATTTTATCGCGAATTGTAAAAGAATGATTTTGAAGAAGCTCATAACCACTTTACTCATATCAGTGACTGTATGTCTGTGCTTGCATGCTCAACCTGGGGATCCAGGGGGAGACCCCGATAACCCTGTTCCTATAACAGGTTTAGAGATTCTCATTGCTGCTGGAGCTGCTCTGGGGATCAGATCATTTGTAAAAGCAAAAAAGTAAAAAGCTTTTGATTACCAAGTTCCTTCTTCAACTCCGTATCTTACCAAGATGGGTAATTGTTATTTTAGATATTCTAATAGTAGGTGTATCAACATTTCTTGGGTTTCTGCTGCGGTTTAACTTCAATTTTACAGATGTAAAATTATTCGGTTTTGAGTGGGGAGTACTACTAAATATGACCTCATGTTTTATAGCTCTTTTCGTTACAAAGAGTTACGCAGGTATTGTAAGGTATACCGGATTGAAGGATGGGTTACGCGTACTCTATACACTACTGATTACCCAC
>NZ_SMMD01000754.1 GCF_009711475.1 Fulvivirga aurantia | reverse complement strand
ATAAACATTCACTTCCTCTATTTCAAAAAGAAGCCAAAGAGCTGATCGGAGTATTAAAAGAAAAATCTGAAAGTGATGTGCAATCTCTGATGAGTATTAGTGAAAAGTTGGCTACGCTTAATGTTGAGCGGTATCATAATTTTACAGCAAAGAAAGATCCTGTACATGCCAAACAAGCGATGTTTGCCTTTCAAGGCGATGTATACCAGGGACTAGAAGCTGCTGACCTTTCTAAAGAAGGTGTGAGCTTTGCGCAAGATCATCTAAGAATTTTATCGGGACTGTATGGTGTCCTAAGGCCATTAGACTTAATACAACCTTACAGATTAGAGATGGGTACGAAACTGGCTGTAAATGGTGATAAGAATTTGTATGAGTTTTGGAACGATAAGGTAATAAAACAACTCAATAAAGATCTTAAAAATCAGGGTGATGATATCTTAGTTAACTTGGCTTCCAATGAATATTTCAAAGCTGTTAATACTGATAAACTCAAGGGTAGAATAATCGATGTAGATTTCAAAGATTATAAAAATGGAAAGTATAAGATAATTGCTTTCTACGCCAAAAAAGCGCGAGGTCTGATGAGTAAATATATGATCGAAAATCAGATCAAGGACGAGAACGATCTTAAAGGATTTGATTACGAAGATTACGCTTATAACGATAAAGAATCTTCAGAAGATAAGCTCGTTTTTACCCGAGGTTAAAAGCCGTACCCTTCATAAGAAGATGTAAACTCAACTTGTTTGATGGTTGGATCTATGTTGATGTTAGTAAATTGATAGTGCTCAAACAGTGCATTATCTACGTAAACTTCGATGTCTACAGGTACCATTAATTGTTTGTCTATCAGCAAATCCATTTTAGCCGAGTAGTCATTTGGTATGCTGATAATCTGGCCTTCGCTTACATCATCATAGCTATCGACATCATCATTTAGCTGCATAATCATATAAGCAGAAATGTAGTTTTTATAACCGATATCTAGTAAATCTTCGTTGGCTTTAACTTTATAATCTATGATTTTATATTGTGGATTTTCGAATGACAGTTTCCAACAACTCTTACCATCTTTTGTAGTGTAATCGGATACCGAAGTAATCGAGCCTATTTGATCTTCATATTTTTGAAACAGATGTTCCAGTATAGATATGAATCGGTCAAAGCCAGAGTCCATGATGGTGTGATGTTGATCTTTGGTCATCTTGCTACCTTTCGGATCAAGCTTTACATTAAACCACGGAAAACCGTTAGGGTTAATCAAAGCTGTTTTATCTCCACCTTTGTATAAAACTTCAAGCCCTTCTTCGGGTTCAATCTGCTTGGTATACACCATAAAAGGCTCACGCTGAAGTTTTACTTTGGCAATTTGCTTTTGCAGTTCGCCATCGATCTGCTCTTGCTTGATCATCGTATATGACAATGTTTTTATCTGTTTCGATTTCTCAAACATCGATTTTGCAATGCGACTGGCATCCTGGCCGACCGCGTGGTGTCCGGAGACAATGAATATTAAAAGTGAAAGGATATATGTTTTGCCAGTTATTGTGAAATTGAGTTTTGTCATATACTATCTAAGGTACTTGAACTAAACGAAAATTTACAGCTTAATTGTACTACTTCTGTTTCTTTTTCACCCCTCTTATCGGCTCAGCCTTTAAAGGGTCATCGGGCCATTCATGCTTTGGGTATCTTCGTTTGAGGTCCTTTTTTACCTCAAAATAAGCGTCACTCCAAAAGCTTTTTAAATCTCCCGTAATCTGCACCAGCTTAAAGCCGGGAGATAACAGATGCATCAACACAGAAGTATTGCCATTGTTTACAGTTGGGGTTTCGGTAAGTCCGAAAACCTCTTGTAGTCTTACTGCTAAAATGGGTGGCTCGCCAGTAGCTTTGTATTCTATTTTAATCTGAGAGCCAGTTGGTACTTCCATTTTTTGTGGAGCCAAACGGTCCAATTTCTCTTGAAGTTCATAATCTAAATTGTGATGTAACACATTTACCAAGTCTATTTTCTTAAGATCTTCCGGGCTCTTTATATTATTTAGATAAGGACTTAGCCATTTATCACATGTAGCGAGTAGCGTTGTGATGCTTACGTCAGGCCAGTTATCTCCGGTATTCCATTTTTTCAAACTCATCACTCTATTTTGCCATTGTGTGACCGAATCATCAAAATTTAATAGGTTTTTGCCTTCCGCTTTTACCGCAGTACAAATGGCCTTGATTAACTTACTATCATCAGGTTGGGGAAGGGGCGTGCTCCTCAAAACTATCGAGCCTATTCGCAAATCTTTAGACGCTATAAGCCCGCCCTTTTTTGTATCCCAGGTAATGATTTCTTTTTCGACCACCATGGGTGCTAGATCTTTCGGATTGAGCGGAGCGGCCATAAATATCTTACCCATACCATCACGGGCATCGATGTGGGCCACCGCCAACCACGGTTCGTGTGCCAGATCGTCTCTATGACCGGCCATAGCATATTTGCCATTTGCCAATTGAAATTGAGCATTGTTGCCCGGTCGGGAAGAGGCTATTCGTTCGGGGTAGGCATAGGCAAGTAAAAGTCCTGCCTCAAAAACATCATATGCATTATTATCAACTTCGGCATCAAACATTCTCCTGTATTGATTGGCCACTTTTTCTATACGTCCAAATTTTCCACCACTGCTATTTCTGCTCCTGTAGCGCCTCAAGGCCTCTATTCGAAGGTTTACGTCAATGCCTGCGTCTTTGGCCAATGGATCTTTTTCCTCAATCACCGCTGCTATGTCTGTAGCTAGTGGGAGTAGGTCAATCAGATCAGCTTTTATGAGCATATGAGCAATCCGTGGGTGACAAGGTAGTTGATGAATTTCTTTTCCATGGTCAGTGATGGAGCCATCTTCCAAAGCTCCGAGCTCTTCTAAAACATCGTACGCTTGAAAGAGATGTCCTGCTGGTGGAGTTGACAACCAGGTAAGTTGATTGACATCATTGATGCCCCATTGAGCCAGATCGAGTGCCAAGGGTGCCAGGTCTGCCTCTTCAATTTCAGGTGTACGGTGATCTTGTAAGTGAAGCTGGGTGGCCTTAGACCACATACGATAACAAGTACCCGCGCTTAGTCGACCTGCTCGCCCAGCGCGTTGGTCTGCCGAATCTTTAGATATCTGAATAGTTTCTAATCGTGATAAACCGGAGTTAGGATCAAACTTTGAAGCTCTTCCGTACCCACAATCGACTACAACGGTTATACCTTCGATGGTCAAACTCGTTTCCGCAATGGAAGTAGCCAAGACTACTTTGCGTTTGCCATTTTTGTCTGGCATGATGGCCGCATATTGCTTATTCCATGGCAGCTGACCATAGAGGGGGTGAATGGCAAAATCTGACAATTCTTTTTTCAGAATTTCTTCTGTTTTCTTTATTTCACCCTGGCCGGGAAGAAAAACCAAAATATCACCTTTTTGCTCTTTGGCTGCCCGAATCACTGTCCTGCTAGTCATTTCTGGCAAGAGCATCATATCCTGGTTGTTTGTGTATATGATGTCGACAGGGTACTGTCGCCCTTTACTTTCTATAATTGGCGCATTATCCAGTTTTGCTGAAAGCATAGGCATATCCAGCGTGGCAGACATGATAAGAATGCGCAGGTCGGGCCTCAGCACTTGTTGAGACTCCCGTGATAAGGCCAGGGCTACATCTGCATGTATACTTCGCTCATGAAATTCGTCAAAGATGATCATACCAACATCTGTCAATTCATTGTCGCCATGAAGCATTCTGGTTAATATACCTTCAGTAACTACCTCGATCTTGGTTTTTGAAGTGACTTTATTGTCAAATCTTATCCTATAACCAACAGTTTCTCCGACATTCTCACCAAGGAGTGAAGCCATACGGTTGGCAATGGTCTTTGCGGCCAATCTTCTGGGCTCTAGCATTAATATCTTTTTGCCATTGAGCCACTCTTCCTCAAAAAGTGCAAGCGGGAGTAAAGTACTTTTACCTACTCCGGGAGGTGCAGATATAATGAGAGAAGTATGATCCTGAAGGCTTTTTTTGACCTCAGGTATTATTTCCTTTACAGGAAGATCTATGTTGGAGTAGTCGAATGTCATATAGTATTCTCGGGCTTAAGAGAAGTATGGCTGCAAAGGTAAATAATTGTTGAGGGTCTATTCGCCATTATTTATTGACAAACATTGGGAATATTTATTATATTAAATTCACTAACAAAAGCTATAAACCAAATGAGTGAAGTAGGAAGAAACGAACCATGCCCTTGCGGAAGTGGGAAAAAGTACAAAAACTGTCATCAAAAGATGGAGACTCAAAAAGGAGCGAGGAATAGAACCTATTTAATAGGTCTGATTCTATTGGTTTTTGTGTTAATAGCTATCGCCAACTTTGTTATAGATATGAATAATAGAGGAAATGTTACGAAGCCTGATGGTCCGGCACCTGCAGGCAAAGTGTGGTCAGAAGAACATGGCCATTATCATTAATGATGGCGAGTTGTTAAAAGTATGCGTGACAAAGCTCATTGAACAAGTTTATGTGATAAATTAACATAAACTCATGGGAGCCATTAGAGTACCCACCAATGTCGGATAATGTATGATCATATGCATATCCGAAAATCGCATTGCTATTTAAATTGATTGCAAACATAGCACTTATAGCATCAGAACTTCTATAAGATACTCCGACATTGAGAATGTCATCAATGAAAAAGTTTGCATTTAAATCAAACCCTACAGGAGAGCCAACCTGATAGCGTATAAGAGTCGAAGGTTTGAACATTAGATTGTCTTGCAGCTTCATTACTTTACCCCCGGTTAAAAAGTAGTATCTTGATTCCTTGGCATCACTCAACCCTGACCCATTTCGTATAATACTGTTTTCTAATAAATAGGGAACTGAAAGACCAAGATATGAGCGCTTGGTACTGTAAAACAGGCCTGTACCTACATTTGGATTAAATTTTTGATTAAATGTTGAAAAAACGACATCATTATTTTGACGTAAATTTAATCTATCAAAACCACTATTTAAGTAATTAAAACCACCTTGAATTCCGAAGGCTAAATTTCCTCTTCCGAATGGAATTTTATAAGCATACATGCCGTAGAAGCCAATATCATCATGGACGCCTATTTGGTCATTTGATAATAAAAAACCTAATCCTACTCTTTTATTTCTAGTGGCTGTGTGGGCGCTAAATACTTTTGTAGAAGGGGCACCATCAAAATTTACCCATTGCTTTCTAAAAAGCATATTAACAGTAAGTCTGTTTTGATTCCCCGCATAGGCTGGGTTTAACAAAAGCCCATTATAATTGTACTGCGTTATTACGCTTTTTTGTTGTGCTTGTATGCTATTGCTAGCGATGAATATGAGTAGACTTAAAAGTAAATACTTACGCATTAGTGATTATCTAAATAGTTCAATAAATCCGGTCAACTGTTGGTCGCCATTTCCTTTATCGATTACATAAAAATATGTACCATCAGGTAACTCCTGATTGCCAATATAAATTCCCCTATTACCCTCACCTCTGAAAATTATTTCACTGTTGTTATATTGATCTACTTCGTACACCAGTGCCCCTGATCTATTGAAGATTTTAACATTATTATTTAAAAAGTCATCAATGCAACCAATTTCCCATTCGTCATTGACACCATCTCCATTTGGTGATAATCCGTTAAATACGTTAATATCCGCTTCTATGCTAAAGGTTTCGGTATAAGAACAGCCATTTACGTCAGTCAACATTACGGAATAATCTCCGGCAGGATAATTTGAAATCATTGGTGCATTTATTACGCCTTGTGGGGTTTCCCACTCTACACTTACAATTTCAAATTTAGAGTCGATATCAATAGAAACAGTACCATTCTCAGTTTCACACAATTCGTTTTTAATATCAAAGGTCAACTTAGGTACTTCACGGCCATCAGGAAACTCAATTACTACTGGCTCAGATACACATTTTGATAAAGTGTCCGTGGCCGTTACCGAATAAGTGGCTACATCTAGTGTAGTAATGGCACTTCCTGTAAACTCGGCAGTACTATCAACTTCACCCAGGTACCAATTAAATGTATATTGCTCTGTTTCATCGTTTATAGAAGCATTGGCGGCTCCATTTGGTGATAGACAGCTGATCATTTCCTGTGTGATCGTTATGTCAGGTGTTTGGACCTGTATGAGTTCTTCCGGGATCTCAATAGTGGCATTCTCTATACACCCTGTACTAAAGTGAGTGAGTGTGATATTGTACTGAACAGCCTCTGCATTTGTGAATTTTCTACCTGTATTCACACTTGTAGAAGGGTCGGAACTTTTATACCATTCAATGGTATAGTCTTGAGTAACCTCGATACTATCACCGTCCTCTTCATCAACAAAATATGCAGATATAGCAGTTGAACCATTCGGATTATCAGGATCACAGAATTGTTGCGGGTTGTTGACAATAATCTCAAGATTAGGCACTTCTGTGGCTATAGAAATAGTGTCATAAACATACTCAGAAGCACATAGTGGTGCAGTAGGATCAGTTGCCTGTACGCGATAAATACCTTCAGGAACTCCTGTGAGAATATCGCCAGTCGCGTAAGGTTGGTAAGAGTTTGAAGACTCATCTAATCGCTCCCAGTTAAAATCATAACTACCGGCCAGGTTAGAGATTTGAGCGACTAACCTGCCATCTGGCGCTATACAACTTTTGATATTTTGTGATGAGGCTATGACTTGTGGGAATTCTATTGCAACATCTACAATAAATTCAGAGGTAGTTACACATCCAGTTGAAATATTAGTAACGCGTACCTGATATGCACCTGAATCCAAGTCAGTTGCGATATTACTCATTTCAAGATTTGGTGTATTCAACCATTCAAACGAGTAACCTGCAACGGTTCCGTCAGCTGTTACTTCAATTCGTCCATTTGGATCGGCTGTATCACAATTTGTCGTTGGAGAAACTGCAATAGCCTCGACTTGCGGTAAACTTGTAGCATCAGCTATTGTAATGCTTACCATAGAAGTTTGACAACTAGAAGTACTGTTGGTGGCTTGTACAAAATAGTCTCCAGCAGCCTGATTTGAAATTGTATTTGATGCTGAAGGCCCCTGAATACTATTCATGTTAACATCGAAAAACTCAAAAGTATATCCGCCTGAGGCAAATTGAGTTCCATCTTCTTTCACAAAATTAACAGTTGCACTTCCATTTTCTGGAATACAGTCAGTTTGTGGTATAATGGTCATGTCATTAGATGGCTGAATAGAGAGTACCGGCAGGT
>NZ_SMMD01000386.1 GCF_009711475.1 Fulvivirga aurantia | reverse complement strand
CATTTTACTCTTAGGCGTACTGTATTTTTTTGCGACCTCAATATATTCATTAATTGTCACTTTTACAGGGATGCTTGAGAAATTAATCATCTCGCTAATGGCCATTTCCAAGATGATTTTATCTGTAGTAGCTATACGCTCGATATCCCAGTTTTTGGTCTTTTTGGCGATCAAATCTTCATATTCATGATCTACCTCAATGGTTTCTTCAAACAGCTTTACAAAGAACGCTTTGTCGTCATCCCAGTTGTATGACAACTCTTGTATTTCGAACTCTTCTTCGCCATCAGTAATACTTTTTATCGTTTTTACTGTAAGGCTTTTTATAATCGCTCGGTCTTCTTGCCAGTTAAGGTCTTCTTCTTCAAGAAACTTGTCTATTACCTCATTTTTGAAGATGATGTTTTTAACAATATGATTGATAATGCTTTTGTCATCTTCAAAACCTGGCGACTCTAGCTTTATGTAAGATTTGTAGGCCTCATCAGCCTTGACTATATCTCTAAACCAATCCCTGATTTCAGCCTTGTGCTCACTCCAGCTAATATTTCTACGTAAGATAATATCTTCGAGGCTTGTATTTTCTTTTAGGGCTTTGATTAACAAATTTTTAACAAAGTTGCTGTGGTCGATTCTAGGATCTTCTTCAGCCACCTCTGCCAAATCGATGAGCAACAGCAATACTGATAAGTATCGATCAAGTATTTTCTCTGCCTCAATGACCATGTTTTTTTTGAAAAACTTAAAGTCTTTGGCGTTTTGTCTGTGATATTGATTAATAGCTTCGCTTACCGTAACCGCGATTTTTTCTTCGGTATGTTTTACACTACTGTCATTTTTGTAGCTCTTACGATATAAGTCTATGGCCTCTTTTTTCTGACTTTTAAGTAAGTCTTTATCCTGCACCTCCATAGAGTTTAGGTCTGGGGCAAAACTTTCCTTAATAAACTCCTGTGCGAGACCAGAGTTAGCTTCTTTTGACTGACGATAGGCAAATACCGTTTGCATTGCCTTGATTCTGAGTGTTCTTCTATTTAGCATCGATAGATTAGAGAACTTTAAAATATGTTATGAACAAAAGTGGTAGTACCGAGAGGCACTACCACTTTCTAAATATGTTGTCTGCAAAGTTAGCTAAAATGATTATCTCGGCAATTTAACCTTGCCAATATCTTCAATTCGTTTTTCTGCAAGTTTAGTTGCTGCTTCCTGAGAAGAGATGCCTTCTTTAGCAGAAACATCTAAGATGTTAATACAGGTATCATAAATCTTCTCAGCAGTAGTATAAGCTCTATCTCTGTTGTAAGAGCCTAAGTGCTCTTCGTATACATTAATAAGGCCACCCGCGTTGATCAAAAAGTCTGGTGCATAAGTAATGCCCTGCTCGATCAGCATATTTCCATGTCTGATCTCATCTTCTAGCTGGTTATTAGCAGCTCCTGCTACTACCTGGCATTTCAATCTCTTGATCGTATCATCATTGAGGGTTGCACCTAAGGCACATGGAGCATAGATATCCATGTCGAGGTCGTAGATTTCATCCATACCAACTACTTTGGCTCCGAAATCTTTTGATACCTGTTTAAGTTTTTCTTCTGCTATGTCTGTGATGAATACTTCGGCATTTTCTTTCACAAGGTGCTCTACCAAATACATACCTACCTGGCCAACGCCCTGCACACCAATTTTTTTACCTGTAAGACTGTCATTACCATATACTTTTTTGGCTGTAGCCTTCATACCCATGTAAGTACCATAAGCTGTAACAGGTGAAGGATCTCCACCACCTCCCATGCTTTCTGGCAAACCGGTTACATGTTTTGTTTCCATGCCGATATACTCCATATCTCTGGTTTTCATATTTACATCTTCTGCTGTGATGTATTTACCAGCAAGGCTTTCAACAAACTTTCCAAATCTTCTTAGAAACGCTTCGGTTTTTTGTGTTTTTGCATCTCCGATGATTACTGCTTTACCTCCACCAAGGTTGAGCCCGGTGATGGCTGCTTTGTAAGTCATGCCTCTGGAAAGACGCAACACATCTCTTAGTGCTTCGGCTTCTGATGCGTAATTCCACATACGTGTACCACCGAGAGCCGGCCCAAGTACAGTATTGTGAATACCTATAATGGCTTTTAGGCCAGTGGCCTGATCATGGCAAAATACAACCTGCTCATGGCCTAGTTTGGAGACACCTGCAAACACAGAGCTTTTTTCAACTCTCTCCAATTCG
>NZ_SMMD01000685.1 GCF_009711475.1 Fulvivirga aurantia | reverse complement strand
ACGTATTTGAAGATTTCTTTCCGGTTGATGATCCTGACCTCACCTACTATCAGGAATTCAAACAAATGTTTGATAATGACAACGACTACCTATTAGTCGGCATTATTAACTCTCCCACAATATTCGAAAAAGACTTTCTCACCAGCCTTGATAGTTTAAGTAATGAACTGCAAGATATCCCAGATGTCTTAGCCGTAAACGCACTTACCACGATTGAGCGACCCGTAATTAGTCCGGCAGGGCTTTTTAAAATACCGATGATTCACCCTTATGAGCCTGAGAGATACGATGCAGACAGTACGCGTATCTACAAAGACGAGCTGCTGACAGAGTCACTGGTGAGTACCGATGGCAAAGCCACAGCTATTTTGGTAAGGCATGGTACGCTCAAGACTAAAGAAAACGCTGATGATTTGGTAATAAACGTTCAAAATGCCCTGGCACCCTATGGTTTCGAAAAAGTTTACCTCGCTGGTAAAACCTATGCCCAGGGTGTGTTTGTAGAGAAAATGCAGTGGGAGCTTATGCTGTTTTTGTCGGCTTCAATTTTATTGGTTATCGTTTTTCTTGCTTTCGCCTATAGAAGCTGGTGGGGCGTAATCATACCCCTCACCGTTGTGCTCCTCTCTACCATCTGGATATTAGGATTAATGGGCCTTACAGGCAAAACACTTGATATTCTAATGGTGCTTCTACCCACTATCATGTTTGTGGTGGGTATGTCAGACGTGGTTCACATCATGACCAAGTACATTGAGCAACTCAGAATAGGTGTTACCAAACAAAAAGCGATTGAAGTAACATTTAAAGAGGTCGGAGTGGCCACCTTTTTAACTTCTCTTACTACATCCATTGGCTTTCTTACTTTACTAACTGCCAGCATTGCGCCTATCAAAGAGTTTGGACTTTATACGGCCATAGGTGTATTTATGGCCTTTATTGTCGCCTTTACTCTTCTACCATCTTGTCTGGTATTTTTAAGAAAACCCAAGGTGTCAGAAAAACTTACCAATAGATCAGCCTGGTTTGGCTCTTTGAGTAAAGCTTTCATATTTGTCCTGCGCAAGGGAAAACTGATTATTGCAATTAATATCATTCTGACAGCGCTTGCTGTATATGGTGTCTCTCAAATTGTAATTAATACTTACCTGATAGAAGACCTTCCTAATGATGCGCCTTTGAAGCAGTCATTTTTATTTTTTGATGAGAATTTTGGCGGGTCTCGCCCATTTGAAGTAACTGCCGAGGTGCAAAATGGAAGAAAGGTTTTTGATAAAGATGTACTAGAAGAAATCGATAAAGTGGCTGAATACATGCGCTATGATTTTTACGCTGGTAATATTATCTCACCCGGAACCATCATGAGGGGTGTAAATCAAGCCATCAATGGAGGTGTCAGCAATCAATTTAAGCTACCTGAAGATGATCGTGACTGGAAGAAAGCCATGAGATACATCAACAGAATGGATAATGAAGAATATTCCTTTAAGCTGACTGCTAAGGATGGAACAGTCGGCCGAATAACCGCAAGAGTTGGTGATATAGGCAGCAATTTATCTTTGCAACGAACTGAAGATCTGAAACAGTTTATCGCTGCAAGTACTGATGCTGACTTAGTGAAATTTAAAGTTACAGGCACATCTAACCTTATCGATAAAAACAACGAATACTTATCGAGAAATATGTTTCAGGGCTTGGCAATAGCATTTGGAGTAGTTGCTTTAATTGCTGGCGTTATGTTCAAATCTTTGAGAATGATACTAATAACGCTAATCCCTAATATGATACCTCTGGTAATTGTAGCAGGTATAATGGGAGCTTTTGGAATTACCCTCAAGTTAAGCACTTCGATAATTTTCACTATAGCTTTTGGCATAGCCGTAGATGACACCATTCATTTTATAAGTAAACTTAAGATCGAGTTAAGAAAAAAGAAACCACTTCTCTACGCACTTAAAAGAACGTTTCTCTCCACTGGTAAGGCTATTACGGTCACTAGTTTAATTCTTTCAGGAGGCTTTCTCACACTGCTTTTATCATCATTTGGTGGTACTTTTTACACCGGTCTTCTTATAAGTTTAACGCTTATTTTTGCCTTAGTTATCGATCTTACCTTACTTCCTGTATTGATATTATACTTCTTCAAAAACAAGACTAAATAGGTTGCGTTAAGACAGATATGAAGCGCTTATTTGGCATTCTGACCATCCTTTTACTTGTAACAATCTTACTGGCACTTACCATTGAAGATAAGGCTCAAACCAAAGTAGGTGGTGTGAGTTTTGTAGCTCCTCCCCGACCTATCACGATTGATGATATGGAAAACATTAAGCGTGTAAATGCTGGTTGGGTGGCTATCATACCTTATGCATTTTCAAGACAATCTCAACCAGAAGTCAATTTTAATTATGAAAGACAATGGTGGGGTGAAAAAGTGGAAGGCAGCATCGAAACCATTAAAATGTCACAAGATCTAGGCCTTAAGGTAATGCTTAAACCTCATGTTTGGGTGCGTGGTGAGGGTTGGGCAGGTGATTTTGACCTGCAATCTGACGAGGATTGGCAGAAGTGGGAAACTGATTATACAAAGTACGTATTGACCTATGCGAGAATAGCTGATTCTTTAGACGTTGAGTTGCTGTGCATTGGTACTGAATATCGAAAGGCTGTAGTAAAACGACCTGAATATTGGAAATATCTAATAAAGGAAATCAGAAAAGTATACACTGGTAGGCTTACGTATGCTGCTAACTGGGATAATTTTGAACAAGTAACTTTTTGGGGTGATTTGGATTTTATAGGGATCGATGCATACTTTCCACTTAGCCAAGCAAAAACGCCAATGACATCACATTTAGAAAATGAATGGCAAAAAATCATTCCTTCAATAGAAAGATTGCATAATCAATATGATAAACCTGTATTGTTTACCGAGTATGGTTATCAAAGTATAGATTTCACTACTGGCGGTCACTGGAATTATAATCAGGACACTTTAAACGTAAACCTCGCAGCTCAAATGAATGCCTATGAAGGACTTTATCAGGCCGTGTGGAATGAAGAGTGGTTTGCAGGAGGCTTTCTTTGGAAATGGCATGCTAAATATGCACAATATGGAGGTAACGAATGCAAACGATTCACGCCACAAAATAAGCCTGTAGAATCGCTGATTGGTAAATGGTATGCCAAATAAAAAAGCCCCATACAATGTATGGAGCCTCCTAATGTAGGTGTTACCGAACCTTAATCTAAAGTAACTTCCTCATTATTACCATTTACAGTTATTTCAACCTTTCTATCACATTCACCATCACCAAAATCCATGATGATTGTCTTATTATCTGTCGTGATTACTTTGGTACCAGCTACAGGTATTCTGGCTCTTCGACTAAATCTGCATGATCTCTTATACACCAAAGTGTCTGTGATAACCATGTCATAATTCACACCTCTCCTAGTTTTACCGTTTGCAGTACCTGTTACATGGTGTTCATCGTTTATTGGATTAGCTGCATTTACCCAAACCCTTACTTTGTCTACTTCTCTGGTGGCATCAGTGCCATCTGGCCAGGTAATTTTACCACCAACTAACGTGATGTGGAAAGTCGGGTAGTCTTCAATTGACTCAGAAATGTTTTCTAATTTTCTCACACCTTCAATGGCTATGTCATTGATTGAATATCCTTCCAAACTAATCATTACGAAAGAACCAGGTATTAATCTGCCTTTTTGATATTCGATAATTACTTTACCTTTTCTCACATTGCCCTTTTTGTCTTCACATCCATCGCCAAAATCAATTGTGATTTTACCAGCTGATTTGTCGCCTTCAAAGGTTACTGTACCACAAAAGCGATCAGAGTCAGGCGTATCCTCTGTGATTCGGCCACCGCTATTATCTGCGGCCTGCAAGCTTACCAAAGCCATATCGTCTACGTCTTCATACACAGCATCAATGTCTGCCTCACTAATTGCTTCAGTTTCTGCTTCATCGGAAACCAAACCAATGTCTTCTTCGTTGTCACACGAAGCCAAAAATAAACCGGAAAAGGCTATAGCAAATAGCCAGTTTTTGTTCGTCAATAATTTCAAGATCGTTTTCATAATTCTATATGTTTTCGTTTCATTTGCCCTTTGATTAAATCGAAAGCAAAAGGTTTAAAACAGAGAGAAAAAAATTATGTCAAGTCAGTCTTTAGCAGACATTTTAGAGAAAAATCAGGAGCAATTTGCTGCCGTTACCCCGTACGATTTAAATAAGGAAAATGTCGTTATTTTCGATCTTACAAGTAAAAATGAGCAATTAAACCAACTCGATCTCAATGACGAAGAGGCGTTTACCAACTATATTTTCGATAGGTTGAAAAATAATAAGGTAGATGTCGGTATTGGAAAATATGATGAGGACAGGCAAATTTACAAACGCAGTGAAGTTTTCTCAGGCAGCAAGGTACGCAGTATACATTTGGGCATAGATATCTGGGCTGTAAACGGAACGCCTGTTTTTGCCCCACTTCCGGGGAAAGTACATAGTTTTAAAAATAATAATGCTCATGCTGATTACGGACCTACCATAATATTACAGCATGAGTTGGAGGGCATTCAATTTTTTACGCTTTACGGACATTTAAGCGTTCAATCTTTGGGTGATAAAACGATCGGTCAGGAAGTAGGTAAAGGTGAGCAGATCGCAACGCTAGGTTCTTATGAAGAAAACGTACATTGGCCACCTCATTTACACTTTCAGGTCATCGATAACATGGACAATCATTTTGGTGATTACCCCGGAGTGGCGGCAAAATCTGACAGGTACAAGTACATAAAGCATTGTCCTGATCCCAACCTTATTTTAGGAATAAAAGCGCTTAATAAAACTGTTAGCTAGCCTGTTTTACGACTTCAATCGGGCAGCTAACCTTAATTAGCTTTTCATCCCGACCAACGCAAAATAGATCGCCCACAGTATGTGAACCGTTGATGCCCACAACAATAAGATCGATTTTATGGTCTTTAAGATACTTTTTAATTCCCTTTTCAAAATTCGCCACCTGTATTTTGCTATTAATCTTCACTCCTCGTCTATCTACTTCTGTAAGAAGTGAAGATAGCTTTGCCTCATGCTCTCTAAGCAAATTAAGTGTGTGGTCTAGTTGAATTTCCAGAGGGCCCGATTTGATTGGTGCAATAATATTGACCAAGTGTAACTCAGCATCTCTTTCTATAGCAATCGAGATTGCCTTTTCTACCCCCGCTACCGATGCCTTTGTGAAATCGATAGGAACCATTATTTGTTCCATAGCTTTGTAGTTTTATTGAAAAAAAAGAGTCATGCCAATTCTGTAGACACGACTCAAGTTAAAGAAATTTATTTGTCAGATGCAAATGCAGTAAACATCCAGTGACTTTTTTCCATTTCTTTAATAAAAGAATTGATCATATCCTCAGTCCCGACATCACCTACATCTATAGCTGCATCAGCCACATTTATCATGTGTGATAGTAGTGTTTCATAGTCTTCTAAAATTTCCTGCACCATCTCCATACTAGTCAGATCAGTTCCAGTCTCTTTGATTTCAGAAGTTTCTAAATACTCTCTAAGTGTGCTCATGGGTGTGTAGCCAAACAC